>JAABQE010000268.1 GCA_011391655.1 Hydrogenophilales bacterium | reverse complement strand
TAACCCGCGTTGAAGGCGCGCACATGTTCAAGGCACAGATATTGCCAGTCCGACACATCGCCGGGCGCACGATTGGATTGCGGCGCGCGGAATTCGCCGGCACCGGCGCATCCCGGCCAGGCGCACGCCGCCGGTTCGGCGCGCTCCACTCTGCCATGCCAGCGCTGCCGGCGCGAATTTGCCTGTTCGGAAATAGTCTGTCGTCCTCAACGAAGCCCGGTCTATAAGACCATGACAAGGAGTGCATATGGGCAAGGTTGCCGCAGAAATCCAAGCGCGTCTCAGCGCCGCGCTGACACCCACGATGCTGGAGGTGATCGACGACAGTCACCAGCACAATGGCCACGCCGGGCACCGCGGCGACGACGCCGAATCGCACTTCACCGTGAAGATCAGCGCTGCGGCCTTCACCGGCCAAAGCCGCGTTGCCCGCCAACGCGCCGTCTATGCCGCGCTGGGCGATCTGGTGGCGCCGGATCGCATCCACGCACTGCGCATCATCGCCGCCGCGCCGGGCGATGCCTGATGCGCGCTGCGCTGACGGCACTGACTCTGCTGTTGGCGACGCCAGCGGTTGCTGCCACCGAATCGGTGGGCAGTCTGGACGGCACCGCCATCATTGATCGGCTGGACGTCGCCGATGCGCCTGCCGCCGCCCGCACGCGATACTGGTTCCGTGCCGGTGCCAGCCCCGTCGGGCAGCCGTGGTTGGTGCCTGTGATCGTAGTGAAGGGCGCGAACCCCGGTCCGCGCCTGATGCTGACGGCCGGAATCCACGGCGACGAACTGAACGGCATTGCCGTGCTGCACCGATTGGCGGCCAGCATCGACCCGGCCACGCTGTCGGGCACGATCACGCTGGTGCCCGGCCTCAATCCACCCGGACTGATGCAATCAGCCCGGCAATGGACGCCGGATTGGTCCCGCAGCGCGCCCAATCTGAACCGCGAAATGCCAGGCAAGGAAGGCGGCAGCGCTATCGCAGACTTTGCCGGCCGGCTGTGGAGCCGCCTGATCCGCCCCAACGCCGATACGGCGGTCGATCTGCACACCCAATCGCGCGGCACCGCCTACATGATGTACGTCTTCGCATCGACACCGCGCACCCGCCGCATGGGCGAACTTGTCGGCCCGGACATCATCAAGATGGACAAGGGCGACAAGGGCACGGTCGAAAACACTCTGACAGATGACGGCGTATCGGCGATCACCCTCGAACTTGGCCGCCCCGAAATATTCGACGACACGATGATCGTGCGCGCCGAAGCCGGCCTGATCAATCTGATGCGCGAACTGAAAATGCTGCCTGGCAAGGTCACGCCGCCACCCGCCCGCCTGTTCGTCGCCAACGACATCATGGCGGCGCGCGCGACCAGGGCCGGTTGGATGCGCCTACTGCTGCCGATCGGTTCGCCCGTGAAAAAGGATCAGCCACTCGCCGAAATCCGCGATGCGTTCGGCACCTTGCTGGAAACCGTGGCGGCCCCGGTCGAAGGCCGCATCAACATGGTCGCCACCGATCCGCGTACCGATCAGGGCGGCACCGTCGCCCGCATTGTCTGGTGGTCCCCCGCCGCCACTTGCGAGAACGGTTGTTGAGTTGGACAGCCGAGCGGGCTATGCCGCGCGGCATTGCAGAATTTGGGCCGGATTAGCACAGCGGTAGTGCAGCGGTTTTGTAAACCGAAGGTCGGGGGTTCGATCCCCTCATCCGGCACCACCCAGTCACCAGTTCCTGGATAGACCGGGATTGCGCAAGACTGGGCGAAATTATGCGCGCATTTTCAGGCGAAGCCGAGCAGGCGGCTCTGGTCATCCCAGTCGAGCGGCAAGTTCGTAACTCTGGCGAGCCGTTGCCCAGTGAGTGATGTCGGTTGGCGCACTTTGATGATGGCCTGAACGACAGACAGCGCCAAGGTCGCCAGGTACAGCAACAATGTGCAGTCGCTGTTGGTGTAACCTTGGGCCTTTACAACGTCAGCAGCACTTTGCTCCTTGGCCGCGAGCGGGGGAGGCGACGTCGCGCCCGATGGCTCTAGATAGCTTACCGGGCGCCGGATCGCGTGTATCAATGAAAGGCAAGAGAAACGCACTGGGGAGAGCCATGCATTACGCGGAATTGGCGAAGGCGCGCGACGAGCTGACAGGCCCCAGTGGCGCGTTCGAGATCATCACCATCGACATCAATGGCATAGCGTTACGCGCCTATCGCCATGCGCTGCCCGATGTACGGGCATTGTGGCAATCGACGCAGCAATTCGCTGACAGAACCTACCTCGTCTATGGCGACGAGCGGCTGACCTACCGGCAAGCGCACGCCCGTGTCGACGCCATTGCGGCCTGGCTTGCGGCACAGGGCGTGCAGCGGGGCGACCGGGTGGCGATTGCCATGCGCAACTATCCCGAATGGCTGCTGATCTATTGGGCCTGCGTCTCTTGCGGCATCGCAGTCGTCGGCATGAACGCCTGGTGGACGGCTGAGGAAATGGCCTATGCGTTGGTGGATTCGGCACCGAAGGCCTTGTTTCTCGATGCCGAGCGGCTCGACCGTTACAAGGAAATCACCGAGCCGCCGGCCGGCGTGATGCTCGTCGGCGTGCGGCTGCGCGGGCCGGATCCGGGGGTGACGTCCGTTGCCGATGTCATCGCGCACGGCGGGCCCATGCCGGCGGTCGCTATCGATCCCGATGCCGATGCCTGCATCTTCTACACCTCGGGCACCACCGGTTTTCCCAAGGGCGCGCAGCTGACCCATCGCGGCTGCATCACCAATCTCTACAGCATGCTCTATGCCGGCGCTTCGACGGCGCTGGCGGTGCAGCGGGCCACCGGCGTGGAGCCGCCCGCCGCGCCCCCGGTGCCGGTATCGCTGCTGACGACCCCGCTGTTCCATGTCACCGCCAACAACTGCGGCGCCTATGCCACGACCGCGGCTGGCGGCACCATTGTGCTGATGTATCGCTGGGACGCCGGCGAAGCGTTGCGCATCATCGCCAAGGAACAGGTGACATCCATCGGCGGCGTACCGGTGATGGCGCGCGAATTGATCAACCACCCGGATTTCGCCACCACCGACGTGTCGAGTCTGACCGCGCTTTCGGGCGGCGGCGCCCAAGTGCCGCCCGATCTGGTGCACAAGATCGAGGACAAGGTGGCCAGCGCCCGGCCGAGCACCGGCTATGGCATGACGGAAACCTGCGGTATCATCACGTCCGTCTCCGGCGACTTCTTCGTCGACAAGCCGGACAGCGCCGGGCCTGCCATGCCGGCCTATGAAGCGAAATGCGTCGACGACGCCGGCAACACTGTGGTGTCTGGCGAGATCGGTGAACTCTGGGTCAGAGGCGCCGCTGTCATCAAGGGCTATATCAACCGCCCCGAAGCGACTGCCGCGACGATCACCGATGGCTGGCTGCACACCGGTGACATCGCCCGCATAGACGAGGAGGGCTTCATTTTCATCGTCGATCGGAAGAAGGACATGGTGCTGCGCGGCGGCGAAAATGTCTATTGCGCCGAGGTCGAAGCCGCCATCTACCGCCATCCCGCGATTGCGGAATGCTGCGTGTTCGGCGTGCCCGATCACCGGCTTGGCGAGGAGGTCGGTGTGGCGGTCGTGCTGAAGCCCGGCGAAAGCCTGGATGAGGCGGCGCTGCGCAGCTTTTGCGGCGGCCTGATCGCCACCTACAAGGTGCCGCGCTGCGTCTGGTTCATGACCGAACCGCTGCCGCGCAATGCCAGCGGCAAGTTCCTGAGGCGCGAACTGCGCGCGCTATTAAGCAAGGATCTGCCAGCCACGTGAGGGGCCTTCCGGGCGAGGTGGTCTTGTGGTGAGCCTGGCCCCGGGGTGGCACCAATAAGCCCTGAACTACAGTTGCAACTGCTGTTGCCAATGCGCGGAAGCGTCCTCAACCGACCCTTGTTCGCATAGCGGGCTGCTGACCGGCTAGAGACACATCCCAGGCCAGCGTGTCTGCAAGGGGACGGTGTATCGGATCCTGCGCGGCAGCAGAGGCCCGATTGACTTTGGCTTCTATCGTCCGCTTCGCGCCCCAACTCGGCCGTTGGTTACGCTCTGAAACCAGCCTTACAGCGGACGTCCAGCAACCTGCTTGAGAAGGTCCGCCGTAAAGCGGCATTAAGTCACCACCAGCCAACCGGGCTGGGGGATTAACGGCCACATCGGGCAGCAACTGCCCCCAGTTCTACTATTCACTGGGGGAGATTGCAGGGCTCAGTGCACATCGCGCATTCACGGCCTGCCGCGCTCCAGTAAAAATCCCGATAAGCATATTCACCTTCTAATCGCGAAGCATTGGCGCTGGCAGCGGACCAAGCAACGCTTCCACCGCCAGGCCAATCGCCAGCAGCCGGCGGTCACCGCCTACCGGGCCATCGAGCTCAACCGCGACCGGCAGGCCACTGGCCGTCAACCCGCACGGCAGCACCAGAGCCGGCAGGCCCAATGTGCTGGCAGGGCTGATGTTGCGGGCGATGGCGGTGACAAAGGGCACCGCGTTGCCGCCAATATCGATATCGCCCTGTTCCCCCACCGGCGTTGCAGGCACCATCGTCACCGGCAGCAGCATGGCGTCGATACGATTGTCGGCGAACCAGGCCGCCACCACCTGCTGGAGTGCTGGCCGCGTCACATTGCTGGCGACAGCATAGGCGTCCTCGGCGATTGCCGACGGCGCACCGCGCAGCGCCATCTGGGTAAACACATCCGCCACATCGGCGCTGACTCCGGCAAACATTGTTTCAAAATCCACAGGCGCGCCTGAATCGCTTAGATAGCGTTCCAGTGCCGGCACCACATCGTGTACCTGGATCGCCATCGCGACCGGCACGATCCCGTCCAGCCCCGGCACAGACGCCTCGACAATCACCGCCCCCGCAGCGGCGAGCCGCGCCAGTGCCTTCTCAGTCAACGCCGCCACTTCGGCATCAATGCCCGCAAAGAAAAAATCGCGATCGATGCCTATGCGAAGTCCAAAGAGTGTTGCTGGTTCGATTGGCGCCGCCTCCCCGCTGACCACCGCGTCAAACAGCGCGAGGTCCGGCACGCTGCGCGCGTGCGGCCCGATCTGGTCGAACAAGGGAGTGATCGGCGCGGTGCCGTCGGTGGGGTAGCGGCCCGTCGTGGGACGGAACCCGGCGATGCCGCACAGCGCCGCTGGCACGCGGATAGAGCCTTGCGTGTCCTCCGCCACGCCCAGCGGTGCCATCCGCGCCGCCACCGCCGCCGCAGTGCCACCCGAAGAACCGCCAGGGATACGCGAGAGGTCATAGGGGTTGCGCACCGCGCCGAATTCCAGATTGCTGCTGGTCCAGCCGAACGACAATTCGTGGATATTTGTCTTGCCCAGCACGATGGCGCCTGCCGCCTTGAGCCGGGCGATGGTGGTAGCGTCGCGCGCCGGGATCCAGCCGCGCAGCGCCTTGGTTCCCGCCGTCGTTTCGATGCCAGCGGTGTTGACGCTGTCCTTGACCGGAATCGGCAGACCGTGCAGCGGACCAAGCACGCCGCCCGCCGCCCGGTGTGCATCAGCCGCCCTTGCCGCTGCGCGCACCGCTTCGGGATCGAGCGTAATGAACGCGTTGAGTGCGGTGCATGCCGCGCAGCGGGCCAGCAGCGCCTCGGCATAGTCCAGCGCCGAAATCTCGCCTGACTGCATCGCCGCCACCGCTGCGCTTGCCGAAAGTTCGATCATTGCCGCGTTGTCCATCTGTTCTATCTCCTGCCGGTGTGCCTTCCCAATATCGGCAACATTTCACCCGCATAAGCAGCGGAACGCGACTATGCCATGATCAACTAAGTGGCGTTCGAAGCGCGCGTTACACTCATCAGCCTCAAGATAACCATTCACGGTTATCACCGCTCAGTCGCGGCCTTCGTGCGCCGGGTTGATCACCAGCACCAGACGGCGGTGCGACGTTCCTGCGATCGGTGGGGAGCGGTGGATAATCGGTGTGCCGGAAAGCAGTCGGCCCTTGAACAGCGCTACTTCTCCGGCCAACAATTGACGCACGTCGAGCTGTTCGATCCCCACACCGTGCGCCAGCGCAGCGGCGGCGTCGTTGTGAAGCCATTGACTGCCCGGCCCGGTATACGAGGTGATCAACCGCAGCGGCACATAGTCAGCATGGAACTTGCGACAGGCATTGCCGGTCACGATCTCCAGCCGGACGTCAAACACGGTGGTCATCATCAACGGGGCCGCATGCGCTGCCAGATCCGCCACATCTTCCACAAGCACCGGCACGGACGGCCATTCTGCTTCCGCCACAGCCGTTGCCAGCCCGTCAGCCAGCCTAGCCAGAGGGGCCGTAAAACGCACGTCTCCTGCAGCGGCAGCCATCAGTCGATTGACGTCCGTCGCCAGCGCCGGCAACAGACGACGCTGCCAGATGGCAAGATTGATGGCTGGATTTGCAATCCCGGTCAGACTGCGGAAATCACAGCCCATCACCACGTGCGCTGCTAGCGGAAAAAGGGCTTCAGACGCCAGGGCCAACGCGCTCATGCCGCCACCTGCTGGCCCCAAAGCGGAAACGGATCAGGCAGGCACGCCCAATCCTGCGGCTGAAACTGCTGCTCCGGCACCAGACAGGCATCAAGCCGTTGGCGCAGGGCTGCTTCGTCCATGCCAATGCCGATAAACACCAGTTCCTGGCGGCGGTCGCCCCAATCCTCGTCACAATGCTGGCGCACCAGATTGCGGAACGCCGGGTTGTCGCGCGGCCAGCGGTCGTTGGGGATGGCCGCCCACCAGCGGCCCAGCACCTGATTGGTAACCTGGCTTCCAGCCTGGCTCATTTCGCCGACCCAATCGGGACGGGTGGCGATCCAGAAGTGCCCCTTGGCGCGCACGACGCCGGGCCATTCCTGGCTCAGAAATGCACAAAATTTCGCCGGGTGAAAGGGCCTGCGCGCACGATAGACAAAGCTTTCAATGCCATACGTTTCGCTTTCCGGTGCATGATCGGCAAAGCCATAAAGTTCCTTGGCCCACAGCGGGTGCTGCTCGGCCTTGCCTTCCTCGAACAGACCGGTGTCCAGCACAGACGCCAGCGGCACGCGGCTATGATCCGCCTCGATCAGTTTCGCTGCGGGGTTGAGCGCCCGTACCAGCTTGCGAACCATGTCGGGATCGGCACTTTCGGCAATCTTGTTCAACACGATGAGATCGGAAAATTCGATCTGCTCCACCAGCAGTGCGACAAGGCTGCGGGTGTCGCCGTCACCTGCAATCTCGCCGCGATCAGCCAGAAAATCGCTGCTGGAATAATCCTTCAGCAGGTTGACGGCATCGACCACCGTGACCATGCAATCCAGCCGCGCCACGTCCGACAGGCTGTCACCCGCTTCGTCTTCAAAGCTGAAGGTTGCCGCCACAGGCAGCGGCTCTGAAATGCCGGTGGATTCGATCACCAGAGCATCGAAGCGCCCCGTTTCTGCCAACGCGCGCACCTCATTCAAAAGATCCCCACGCAGGGTGCAGCAGATGCAGCCGTTGGTCATCTCAACCAGCGTTTCCTGCGTCTGCGCGAGTGCTGCCTCCCCGCCGCGCACCAGATCGGCGTCGATGTTCACTTCCGACATGTCGTTCACGATTACTGCCACTCGGCGGCCCTCGCGATTGGCCAGGATGTGATTGAGCAGCGTGGTCTTGCCGACACCGAGAAAGCCCGAAAGCACCGTCACCGGCAATCGCGTGTCTTCAGCATCTTGCATGTCGATCCAGCCTTGATTGAATAACAATATAATGTATCAGGACGCCGGTGCTGCAAGTCAAGGGGCTGGGCGGCGCAGGGGATCAGCTCCAAAATGAATGCCATACGCCGGTCTGTTACCGCTTTGCTGCTCGCCGGCACCGCTACTGCCGGTCATGCGGGCGAAGGTGATGTTGCCGAAGGCGAGCAGATCGTCGTCACCGGCCAGCGCCAGGCCTATCGCGGTGAATTCACGCTTCAGGAAACGCCGCAGGCGGTCCAGTTGATCGGCGAACAGCAGATCGGCAACAACAACATCACCCGGCTGAGCGATGTGCTCGACCTGTCGGCTTCGGTGGCGCGGCAGAATAATTTCGGCGGATTGTGGGATGCCTATGCGGTGCGCGGCTTTGTCGGCGATGAAAATCTGCCGTCCGGCTATCTGGTCAACGGCTTCAACGGCGGCCGCGGGTTCGGCGGGGCGCGCGACGCCGCCGGCATCGAACGGGTGGAGGTGCTGAAAGGCCCCAACGCGGCACTGTTCGGCCGCGGTGAGCCGGGCGGCACCATCAACATCGTCACCAAGCGTGCTGATTTTCAGAGTCGCGGCCGGCTGAATCTGTTGGCCGGCAGCTTCGATCGCCAACGCGCCGATGCCGACGTCAACATTGCAACCGGTGATGCACTGGCAGTGCGGCTGGTGGGATTCTATGAAGACGCGGGCAGCTTCCGTGAGACGGTGCGCAGCCAACGCTTCGGCTTCCTGCCGTCCGTGCTGGTCAAATTGGGCGAAACCACCAGCCTGACCTATGATCTGGAATGGACGCGCACGCAGACTGATTTCGATCGCGGCACGGTAGCGGTGGGCGGCGTACTTGGCCTGGTGCCGCGAGAGAATTTCCTGGGCGAACCCGGCGATGGCCCCATCGAAGCTGACGCAACCGGGCACCAGTTGCAACTGGAGCATGATTTTGGCGACGGCTGGAGCCTGCTCGTCGGCGGGCAATTTCGTGAAACGCGGCTCGAGGGTTTTTCTACCGAAGCGGAACTGGCTGGCAGCCGCCAGCGCCTTGGCCGCGACGGACGTTCCCTGTCCCGCCAGCGCCGATCGCGCTTGTATGAAGGTGAACATGTGGTGGTGCGCGGCGAGATTGCCGGGCGTTTCAAGACCGGCAGCCTGCTGCACCGCGTGCTGATTGGCGCCGACTATGACAGTTTCGACAACGGCCAATTGTTCCTGCGCGTCCGCCCGGCCGCAATCGGCAACACCACCACCCCGGTACAGAGCAACGACATCGATACCTTCAATCCGATCTATGGCCGCATCCCGCTACCCACACCGGGCCCGCAGACCGATCGGCTCGACCAACAACAGGCGTTCGGTATCTATCTGCAGGATCAGATCACATTGTCTGACCGGGTGCAGGTTCGATTGGGCGGGCGGTTCGACAGTGTCGAGGTCACGACGCTCAACCGTGCCAACAATGTCGCCGCCAGCCGAAACTATCACCGGTTCAGCCCGCAGGCCGGCATTGTGTTCGAAGCCAGTGATGCGGTGTCGCTCTACGCGGCTTACGGCCATGGCTTCCGCGCGAACATCGGCGCCACGGCAGCTGGCACGCTATTCGATCCCGAAGTGTCGAAATCTGCCGAAATCGGTGCCAAGCTGGCGCTGCTCGATGGTAAACTGACCGGCACGGTCTCACTGTTCAACCTTACCAAATCCAACGTGCTGGCGGCCGATCCCGGCAATCCCGGCTTTTCTCTGCCGCTTGGCGAAGCCCGCAGCCGCGGTCTGGAATTTGATCTTGCCGGCACGCTGCCCGGCGATGTTGATCTTTGGTTCTCTTATGCGTTCGTCGACGCCGAAGCCCGCAATGACGTGGTCGATCTCAACTTCGGCTTTGCTATCCGCGCCAGTGATCCGCTGCTCAACATTCCGCGCCACACGCTCAACCTGCAACTCAGCAAAGGCATCGAGATTGGCACCATGAAACTGATGTTCGGCGGCGGCGTGAGCCATGTCGGCGAGCGACTGGGTGCGACGGGCACAAACTTCACCTTGCCGGATTACACGCTGGCGCGGCTGTTTGCGTCCCTGGCGATAACCCCGAATGTCGAGGTGTTTGCCGACGTGACCAACTTGTTCAACACGACCTGGTACAGCAACAGCTTCAATGATCTCTGGGTGCAACCGGGCAGCCCGCGTACGGCCTCAGTCGCGCTGCGGTTGCGTTACTGATGGGCGGCGTAGCGGACATGGCGCGACCGCTGACGATCAGCGATCTGGTGGTGACCCGCGGGGAGCGGCGGGTGCTGGACGGCCTGTGCCTGTCGCTGGAGGCGGGCGAGATTTACGCGCTGCTGGGCGGCAACGGAGCCGGCAAATCAACCACGCTGTTTGCCATTCTGGGTTTTCTCACCCGTGCCAGCGGGAAACTCGGCGTGGCCGGCGCCGATCCGGCCAGCAATCCCGATGCCGTACGGTCAAGGGTCGCGTATTTGCCGGAAAATGTCGCGATTTATGATCATCTCAGCGCGCGGGAAAATGTCGAATACTTCCTGAAGCTGGCCGGCGCCCAGCGGCAGCGCGCCGAGGTGGAGGCCGCGTTTGAAAGCGTCGGCCTTGCCGCGTCGGCCTGGGATGCGCGTGCCGGCAGCTTTTCCAAGGGGATGCGCCAGAAAACGGCCATTGCCCTCGCACTGCTACGCAAAACGCCGCTGCTGCTGCTGGACGAGCCCACCTCCGGCCTTGATCCGGCGGCATCAGCGGATTTTCACGCTTTGTTGGGCACCCTGTCGGCGCGCGGTGTCGCGGTGTTGATGGTCACGCACGACCTGCTCGGCGCTGCCGACACCGCCCACCGCATCGGCTTGATACAGGCTGGGCGCATTGCGCACGAATGGACAGCGCGTCCGACCGCACCGCGCTTTGATCTCAATGCCCTGCATGATGGTTTTGCCGGAGCGCGCGCGTGATCACCACCATTGCTGCGGCGGAACTGCGGCTGATGTTCCGGTCCCGGCTGGCGCTGGTCGGTCTGGCGTCGCTGCTGCTGCTTTCCGCCATCGCGGCCATCACATCCGCCGTGCAGATGTCCGGCGCAGCGGCCGCCCGCACGGCGGCACAGGCGGCGACCGACGCGCAGTTCAAATCACAGCCCGATCGCCATCCCCACCGCATGGTGCATTATGGCACCTACGCGCTGCGCCCGGTGGGGCCGCTGGCGGCGTTTGATCCAGGCGTGGATGGCTTCACCGGCACCGTGCTGTTCCTTGAAGGCCATCGGCAAAACAGCGCGACCTTTGGCGCGGCACGCGAATCGTCCGATCTGCTGCGCTTCGGGCAATTGACGCCGGCCTTCGTGCTGCAAAGCCTTGCGCCACTGCTGCTGGTGTTCGTAGGTTTCGCCAGCGTGGTACGCGAACGGGCAAGTGGCAGCCTGCGCAATCTGCGCGCGCATGGCGCGTCCACGCTGGCCATCATGGGCGGCAAGGCACTTGCGCTCAGCGCTGTCGCAGCGCTCGCCATGCTGCCGGCGCTGGCAGCGCTGGGGTGGGCTGCGGCTGGTGCGCCCGCCACAGCCGGCATGGCCGCCCTCACGGGGCTTGCCTATGCTGCCTATCTGTTGATCTGGGTGCTGGCCATCGTCGCTGCTTCGGCGTTGGCCCGCACGTCTCAAGGCGCGCTGGTCGGCCTGATCGCCGCCTGGGCCATTGTCGTAGTGCTGGTGCCGCGCGCCGCTGCCGGCTGGGCCGGGGTCAGCACGCCCCTGCCCAGCCGGGTCGATACCGAGTTCGCAATTGCCGCCGATCTGCGCCGACTAGGCGATAGCCACAATCCCAACGATCCCTATTTCACGAAGTTCAAGGCCCGCGTTCTCAAGCAATATGGCGTGCGCAAGGTGGAGGATCTGCCGGTCAATTATCGCGGCATCCAGGCAATGGAGGGCGAACGGCTGACGTCGAAATTGTTCGCCGATTATGACGCGCGCGCCGATGCCATCCAGATGCACCAGTCGGCGCAGTTGGCAACGATGGGCTTGTTCAGCCCGGCGCTCACCGTGCGCCGCGCCTCCATGCTGGCCTCGGCCACCGATCTTTCGACCCATCTGGAATTTCTGCGTCAGGCCGAAGCCTATCGCTTTGATCTGGTGCAACGCCTCAATCGCCTGCAGGCACAGGCCGTATCCAGCGCCGATGACGGCGCCCGCAGCCACGATCCAATCGCAGACCGGCGCACGCGCATCTCGGCCAGTTTCTGGAAATCGATGCCAGAATTTCGTTTCGCCCAGCCATCCCCAGCCATCCGCGCCGCTGCCCTCGTGCAGGCGCTGAGCCTGCTGGCGCTATGGCTGGCAGCGGTGGCCGGCCTGTTCTGGCTGGCGTCACGGCGGCTCGCGGGGCAATCCGCATGAGCGGCTTGATCCGTGAAGCCTGGCTGCTGGGCCGCAACCGCGCGGCGCTTGCCGCCTTGCTGCTACTAGCCGTCTGCGCCGCTGCCGCGGTGGCCCTTGGGCAGGCCAGCGTCGCCCAGGACCGGGCAGCCATAGGACGCATGCTGGCCGGGCAGCCGGCGGAAGAGGCTGCGCTGGCAGCGTTTGTCCACGATCCCGGTGACGGCGCCTATTATGGCTTCCAGCCGACGTGGGACGCGCCCTCTGATCTGGCTTTCGCTGCTCTGGGCGGTCGGGACATTGCGCCGGGCATGCTCAGGGTGCGGGCGGCGGCCTTGGAAGGGCAGCTTTATGAAAATGAAGCTACCAATCCCGAATTGGCACTGCCAGGTCGTTTCGATCTGGCGTTTGTCGCTGTCTATCTGGCGCCGCTGGTATTGATCGCGGTGCTGCATGATCTCTGGTCCGGTGAGCGTGAGGCCGGGCGTCTGTTCGCGCTGGAGGCGATGCCCGCGGCGCGAAGGCGGCTGTGGGCACCGCGCATCGTGGTGCGCGCTGGCAGCGTGTTGCTGGCGCTGCTTCTGCCGTTTGCCGTGGGAGCTGCGCTGTCCGGCACTACACCGTCTCGCGCATTGGCCTTTGCCGGCTTGCTGGTGCTGATCTGTGGCTTCTGGACGGTCATTGCGCTGCTGGTTGCGCGCCGTTCCGCCTCGTCAGCCGTTAACGCGGCCTCACTTGCGGCGCTGTGGTTCAGCCTCACACTCGTGGTGCCTGCGGCCGCCGGTCTTGCCATCAACGCCGCTGTGCCGGTGCCCGACGGTGCCGCCATGGCCCGCGAAAACCGCGAGGAAGTCCACGCCGGCTGGGACAAGCCCAAGGGCGAGACGATGGCGCGCTTCGTCTTAGTCTATCCGGAATATGCCGACCGCGCTGCTGTGCCGCAAACCTTCAGCTGGAAATGGTATTATGCCTTTCAGCATCTGGGCGATCTACACGTTGCCGCCCAATCGAGTGCCTATCAGCGCGGCATTGCCCGCCGTGCCGAACTGGCGCGCGCCGCCGGATGGCTGCTGCCGCCAGCGGGCGTCGCGCAGGCCATGGCGGCGATGGCCGGCACCGATGTGACGGCACAATTGGCCTATCAGCAGCGCATCCGCACCTATCACCGCCGCCTGCGGGAATTTTACTATGGCTACCTGTTCAACAGCAAAGCGTTCGGCGCTGCCGATCTGGCGCTGGTGCCGCGCTGGCGCCCGGCCGACGGCGGCTAGCCTGCTGCGCGCAGCCGCATTCATTGCGGCGTCTGGTGACGGCGCGACAGGGCCGAACTGATCTGGCAGTGAACATCGGGCAAGGCGTGTTGAAGCAGAGTATTTGGTTGCCCGGCTCTTCTCGCCCTCAGTTCGCAAGCGAGCTGTGGGCTGAGCTGCGCGCAATGCCGAACGCAGCAACTGGGACAGCAAGACTGCTGGCGGCCATGGTGAACGCCAGCAGCAAGGTCATAAACGCATGATCGTCATCCTGTGCTTCGCTGTCGGCCAGCGATGGGCTGACCGGCAGTCAAGGGGGGATGCGATCCGACATCACAGCGCTGCTGCGCTGCCAGAGGGGCCCGGATCACACGTTACCACGCAGTAATGTTGGCGACTGTTTCAAGATGTCGGCGCGCCTGCGGCAGTTTGCCCATCAGCCCCGCCAGCGTTCCGGTTGCTGCAGCAACGAACAACGCCCGCCGCAGTATCAAAGCAGGTGCACGTATGGTCATGAGCTCGGATGCACGGCAGTCGCGTTCGGGCTACAGCGTCGTTGGCCGTGAAGTGCACGAAAGTTCAGAGCGTTGCGTCGACAATCTGCAACGTGTCTCCCCGGATCATCTGGCGCGCTGTGCCGTAATAACCACGTCAATCTCGTCGGGGCGCGGATTGATGAAGTCCAGCCTGCTGCGCCCATCAGGCGTCCGGCTGATCGAGGCTGGGATCGTCGAATTGGTCAGAACCCAGCCGGCGGGCAATATGACGGCATTGGCCGCGCGCCCGAAGGCACGGTGCCAGACGAGTTCGTCGCCTACCAGACGATAGCGATCGGGATCAGTGTAGGTCTCGGCGATGCGGATCCGGCGGCTTGTGCCTTCCGTCACAGCGGGAAAGCGGAAAACGACTGCAGTTGTCGCCTCTGTCACGCCGGTTGCGCGTGGATCGATGGCCGTGATCGCGGCACCGCGCACCATTTCGGTGGCCAATGCCGCGCCGGTATCCAGATCGCGTGCCGAAGGGTTGGCTACGGTGCTGCCGGCGCGAACAATATTGACATAGGCGCCGATGCTGGGCCGCTCTTCGGTATAATCATGGGTGAGGTCGAAACTGTGGGTTTCGGGCGGCCGCAGATAATAGACGATCTCGCGGGTTTGGGCGGCGCGCTCGCTGATCTTTGCCGCCATGCTCGATACCCGCGGCAGCGGCGCGCGCGTCGGCACGGCGCGGATGACCAACGGCATTGGTGCTGGTGCGGCGTTCCAGAACGACACCGCAATGCGGCCATCGGCCTGTTGCAGCACCTGCACCGGCACGTTGACTGTCTCCAACCGATAGCCCGGCGGCAGCACCACGCTATTGCGTTTGATCCCGAGCGATCGATCGAAAACGATGGCATCGCCGTCGGTGTAGTAGCTCTTGGCGTCCTCATAGGTCTTGTCGATGCGGATGCGCGCGCCGCCGCCTTCGGGCACTGGCCGCACCAGCGTGACGGCAATATATTTGCTGTCGGGTGACGCATTGCCGACACCGCCCGCGCGGGCGACGGCCCCGCCGACCTCGGCGAAGGCAAGCGGTTTGCCGGTGGCGCGATCGATCACATGCTCGTCGGTGGCGATGCTACCGGCACGGATCGGATTGAAATAGGTCGCCGCACCTGCCGTTGTCGCAGTGATATCGTAAACGATGCGGAACTTGTGGGATGCCGGCGCCTGCAATTCATAGCGCGTGTAGGCCCCATCGTCTGTCTGTGCCCGCTGCGCGGCTGCAGGCACCGTGATGGTGCCAGTCATCGCAAGCGCGGCCGCAATCAACGCAGCCTGTCGAGCGCCCTGCTCACCCGATTGCCTCATGTGCCGTCTCCTGGCTTGCTGCACGCCTCTGGTCGGCCTGTGTATCACCGCCAGACAGAGATTGGCGACAAATCACCGGCGCGCATCGCGACGCAACAAATGCCGGCCCGCGCAATCGCCCGCTCTTTCCTTTTTACCAGTGGCCAAACCGGCTGGGGCGTGACAGCCTGCAGGTCGCAACATCGAAAAATCCATCAAGGGGAAGGTGCGTCATGCATTTTGAATATAGCGACAAGACCAAGGGCCTGATCGAACAGCTGCGCGCCTTCATGGACGAACATATCTATCCCAACGAGGAGCGCTATCACCGCGAAGTGATGGAAGGCGATCGCTGGAAGGTGCTGCCAGTTATCGAGGAACTGAAGCCCAAGGCACGCGCCGCCGGCCTGTGGAACCTGTTCCTGAATATCTGTGATCACGACACCGGTGAATGGAAGGGCCCCGGCCTGACCAATCTGGAATATGCGCCGCTGGCTGAGGAAATGGGCCGCGCCGGCTGGTCGTCCGAAGTATTCAACTGCTCTGCGCCCGACACCGGCAACATGGAAGTGCTGCGCACCTATGGCACCGAAGAGCAGAAGCAGCGCTGGCTGAAGCCGCTGATGGCCGGTGAAATCCGCTCCGCCTTCCTGATGACGGAGCCTGCCGTCGCCTCGTCCGACGCCACCAACATCGAAACCTCGATTCGCCGTGAAGGTGACGAATATGTCGTCAATGGCCGCAAATGGTGGTCCAGCGGCGTGGGTGACCCGCGCTGCAAGATTGCCATCGTGATGGGCAAGACTGACCCGTCCGCGCCGCGCCACCAGCAGCAGAGCCAGATCCTGGTGCCGCTGGATGCGCCTGGCATCACCAAGCTGCGGCCCTTGAACGTGTTCGGGTATGACGACGCGCCCCACGGCCATTTCGAAGTGCTGCTCGACAACGTGCGCGTGCCTGTGTCGAACATGATCCTGGGTGAAGGCCGCGGCTTTGAAATCGCGCAGGGCCGCCTTGGCCCGGGCCGCATCCACCACTGCATGCGCAGCATCGGCGCCGCCGAACGTGCGCTGGAAAAGATGGTGAAGCGCCTGAAAAGCCGCGTCGCCTTCGGCAAGCCGATTTCCGAACACAGCCTGTGGCACGAGCGCATCGCCGATTCGCGCATCGCCATCGAACAGTCGCGCCTTCTCACCCTGAAGGCCGCCTACATGATGGACACTGTGGGCAACAAGGCAGCCTCCAACGAGATCGCGATGATCAAGGTCGTGGCACCAAACATGAGCTGCCTGATCCATGATCATGCCATCCAGGCGCACGGCGGCGGCGGCGTTTGCCAGGATTACGGCCTCGCTAGCGGCTATGCCGGGCAGCGCACCCTTCGACTGGCGGATGGCCCGGACGAAGTGCACCGTCAGGCGATCGCCAAGAACGAACTGCGGAAATATAACTGAGATGTAGCGGCGTGGGCGGTGGGGAAGCCGGGAGGGCTTGCACCCACCGCCCACCCCTGCTACCCGCGCCTCCTGCCGAAAGGGCGCTCAGGCGTCCATTTCCCTGGTGTGCGGCCATGGCGGAATTGGTAGACGCGCAACGTTGAGGTCGTTGTGGCCGAAAGGCCGTGGAAGTTCGAGTCTTCTTGGCCGCACCACGCAGTACATGGGTGAACCCGAGAGCGGGACCCTGACTGCGCTATCTCCAAAAATTCCCCGGAATACCGTGGCTTTGCGGCGTCACGGCGCTCGGCTTGTGGTCAGAGACCGCTCTCTCGGCCTGGATTTTCGGCCGAGAAAGAGCCGGAATCTCTCCTCGAAAGTTCCCGGCTTCACCTCAGTTCGGCGGGTTTGCAGCGGCTAGACTGCGAGACCAAGTTCCCGCTCTTGCTCGTCCCAGGCGAGCGGAATCGATGCCGACAGCAGCACTCGGCGGGTTAGCGTCGTGGGCTGGGTACCTGCTGCGATTGCCTCAACGATCTTTGGACTGATCCATGATAGGCGGAGCAGCCTAGCCAAGTGGGTTCGGCACCGCCCTTCCCGCCTGCCCAGCTGGTTGAGGCTGAGTTCGGGCGATTGCAACACCAAGCGCTGCACTTCCATGGCTTCGGCCATCAGTGCGACCAGATCAGCATCATATCGATCATCTTTGCGCTTGGCCTCGATCTTGAGCTTCGCCTCGCGGAATGGCCTGCCGCTGGCTGGCCGCGGGATGGCATGGGACCATGTGACCGGCCCTTCGGCACCTAGAGCCGCCGGCTGCAGTTCAACCTGCATGTCCTGCTTACCCACGTGGATGGCCTTGACGAAGCTGCGCAGTGCATCTTAGGCGTGTTCTGGGCGCGCAAGATCCTGCGCCAGCCACCGTGCCCGCTCGAACAGTGTCTGCAAGGCCTCACCTTCTGTAGCGCCTGACAACCGGCGCAGCGCATGCTCATCATTCAGCAGCGTAACCAGCTGGCTCGTGACTTGGCTCTCGACCTGGCCCCGCCTGAACCGCGTGGGCCTGGGATCACCCTTGCGGGCTAGGTCCTTGCGCGTAACATAGTAGGTGTAGCGCCGAGTGCCGTTGGACCCGTAGGTTGGCACCATCGGTCGCCCCTCTGGATCGAACATCAGCCCCTGCAAAAGTGCACGCTGGGGAGCGTTGTCTGGCCGCTTCCGGTCTGGAGCATTCTCGCGAAGGCGGTGCTGAACCTGGTCCCACAACTGCTCGTCAACGATAGCCTCGTGCTCACCGTCGTAGGCTTGGCCCTTGTGGACGATCTTGCCGCGATAGACCGGGTTCTGGAGCAGGTGGTAGAGGCTGCCTCGGGAGAACGGAATGCCACCGCGGTACCCGGTGCTGGTCAGGATCTGCACCTTGGTCAGCACGCCTTCGGACTTCAGCCGCACCAATAGCGCTGGCACTGACTGCGTTTCGAGATAGCGCCGCATGATGGTCCGGACCCGTTCTGCCTCTTCAGGGACGGGCACCAGCTTGCGATCGACCACCTGGTAGCCCAGTGGCACGGGACCACCCATCCACAGCCCCTTGCGCTTGGAGGCGGCAATCTTGTCTCGGATGCGTTCGCCGGTCACCTCGCGCTCGAACTGGGCGAACGAGAGCAGCACGTTAAGGGTGAGCCTGCCCATGCTGGTCGTGGTGTTGAACGCCTGGGTGACCGACACGAAACTGGCGCCCTTGGTATCGAGCCGTTCTACGATCTTGGCAAAGTCTGCCAGGCTGCGGGTCAGGCGGTCGACCTTGTAGAGCACGATGATATCGACCATGCCGGCCTCCACATCGGCGAGCAGAGCCTTGAGCCTTGGTCGCTCCATGTTGCCGCCCGAGAACCC
>JAABQE010000267.1 GCA_011391655.1 Hydrogenophilales bacterium | reverse complement strand
GATACCGATGCCAAAGTTTTTGTCTTCCCAGGAAAAACGGAATTGCTGCGTCATGTCCTGAATCTTGTTGGCGACCAGCAACGCCTGCTGGTTTGAACAGTTTTCCAGAAGCAGTCCGAACTCATCGCCACCGACCCGGGCCAGGGTGTCACCGTGACGCACCACTTCGGAGAGTTTCGATGTGTATTGTTTCAGCAGTTCGTCACCGGCAATATGGCCGCAGGTGTCATTGATGACCTTGAATTGATCGAGGTCCATGTACAGCAGGCTGTGTTCTTTGACGGTCAGGTCGGCATCGCGAATGGCCTGTTTTACCTTGATTTCGAAATCACGCCGGTTGAACAGGCCGGTCAACACGTCATGCGTGGATTGATGGGACAGTTGCTGGGTCAGCTCATGGGTCTGGCTGACATCGTGGAAGACGAAAACGATGCCGGTGGTGCGCCCATCATGGTCACGGATGGGGGCTGCGTTGGGCTCGAGATATACATCTTGCCCATCTTTCTTGGTGAAAATGAGCGTATTGAATTGACTGGGTAAACGCCCTTCACCCAGACAATATTCCACCAGGCCTTTTGCCGGTTGGCGGTTTTCTTCAATCAGCAGGGTACCCAAACTGGACAGGTGTTGTTGTCTGGCCTCGCTCGGGGTCGTCTCGAAAAGACGTTCTGCAACGGGATTCAGGTAGTCGACCCGGCCTTCGGTATCGGTCGTGATCACGGCATCGCCAATCGAGGAGAGGGTGACCTGGGCCTTTTCTTTTTCAGCGTACAGATTCTGGTTGGCCTGTTCCAGTTGTTCGAGCAGGTTGTTGTTGTCGATTGCAGTTGCAATCTGGCTGGCCAGCAAGGTCAGCATGTCGAGGTCATGCTGGTTGAAGTCGCCTCCCCCCACTTTGTTGACCCCGGCAATCCCGCCCAGAAAATTGTTACGGCCCACCAGCGGGACAAGAATGACGCTGCCCACTTCTTTTTCCCACTGGTTGCGTTCTGCTTCATCGAGTTCGTTGAGAACGCCGCGCCACCAGGGGCGGCGATGTTTCCATACCCAGCCGCAGATGCCCAAACTGATATCCAGGCTTTCTCCCACGATCTCGTCTGCATTGACTCCTGAACCTGCGCGATAGGTGTAGTGGGTGCTGTCTTCATCCAATACGGGAATCAGGATGGTCTCAGCCTGGATCAGGTCTTGGGCAAAGGTGGCCACCATTTGAAAGATGCTTTCAAGGTCAAGCCGTTCGCGGACTGCGGTAACGACTTCCTTGAACAGGGCAATCTGCTGGTTGCGCAGGTGAAGCTCATCTTCCAGCGTATTGATTTTGGTCTGAAATGGAGGAGAGGAAAGATGGGTCACGGTTAGGTAGGGGGTGATATCTGTTTTTTGCAAAAATGATTAACGGTTGGGGGTGATCCGTACTACCTATATCGTCATTTGCTGGTCTTTCTGAAGCGGACTTTCGTCAGGACAGGCACTAAACTTCGAAATGAGGCTTTCCTTGAAGGGGAGGCCGGCGCATATACCAGCGGGTGTCTGGTTTTGAGGGGCTTTATGGGTGATCGTATGAATAAATCATCGGGCAGGCGTACCTGTCTCTACACCGCCACGCAGCTTGAGGACATCGTCGCTGACATGGCCAGGCAGGCGGCCGGCTTGCTGACCGGCCGGACCCGGGTTGCGATTGTCGGCATTCTGCGGCGCGGCGCGCCGCTGGCGGACAGGCTGCACGCCTGTCTGGCAAGGGAGTATGGCCTGACCGACTGCGCGCGGCTGGATCTGCAAATCAAGCGTTACGCGGATGACCTGACCCTGCTGTATCCGGAAACCCGGTTGACCGAAAATCCGACTCACGCCACGCTCAGCCTCGAAGGCCTCACGGTGCTGGTGGTGGATGACGTGATGTACCGTGGCCACTCCATGCTGCGCGCGGTGGAATACCTGGCCTGCAAGCAGCCTGCCGAAATTCGCACCGTGGTGCTGGTCGACCGTGGCGCGGCCAAATTGCCGGTACGCGCCGACATCGTCGGCATGCGCCTCGATGTAGCGCCGTCCGACATCATTGAATGCAATGTGCCACCCTATGAAGAGGATTTCAAAATCGACCTGCTGCAGCCGGATTGATCTGCGCAGTCAGGTTGCCCATGTCCTGGCGGGGATTAGCAGCAGCCGCCGCCGTCTTCCCGCTTGGGACACCCCTCGGGGCGGTTGCGCGGGAGCAGCGGGCAGCGGTTGATTTCGTTGGCGCTACGCTGGAAATAGCAGGTCATGGCGCTGGAGGCGATGCCGAGCAGCCAGAATACGAAAAAGCCCACGGTGTAGGCGGCGAGGCGATGTTCGATGAGTGGTTCGTTGCGATACAGGATTTCCAGCGGGTCGAACAGGGTCGTGAAAATGATATCGGCCACTCCCGCAACAAGGAAGGATGGCCACAGGATGTGGATCAGGCGTTGCATCATATGTGCTTCCTCCTCATCAGGCTGGGCTTCGCAGGCTCAGGCCGAACAGTGGTCAATTTTCTGGGGCTGGAGCTATCGTCTTATTCTTTCGGGTCGTTCATTTTTCGCTTGACCCAGCCCATCATGAAAAACCCCATGCCGATAATAAAGAGGATGGTGAACAGGCTCAGCAGGCCGATTCCGCTGGTGAACAAGATGTCGAGTACGGCGTTCATTTCAATCTCCTTGTGGTTGTTTGGCTGTGGGGGTGGAGGATGCGGACAGCGTGACGGGCTGATCCAGCGGCGTGTGCAACACGCCGGACAGCCGCCAGGTGGAGGCGGCATCGGCCAGCAGGATGTGCCATTTGCCGGCGGGCATGGCCGGCAGCGTGGCGCGATAGTGGCCGCCGCCCGCGTGATGCAGGGCCAGGGTCTGGTCCATTCCTGAGCGGGTGGGGTGAGCCAGGGTGAGACTCAGTTGCGCGGGGGGGCTGGGCATGCGGCCGGCCAGGGTCAGCAGCAGGGTGCCGTCTTCACGCGTGATCGTGGCGGTGAGCGCCAGGGCGTGTGCGGTGTTGTCGCGCGCCAGCGTCTGATTGATCGCCAGCCCGGCTTTGTAGTAATCGCCGACCACCATGCCATCCGCGCTCTGGATGGCGATAACGACGGTGGCCACGCCAGCGACCACGGCGGTGGCGGGCAGGCTCATGAGAAACCACGGCCAGGGTTCGCGATACCAGGGCTTGCTTGACGGGGCGCTAAGCGTGTTCATGATGGGTTACCGGTTGAAGAACTTGGTTGCAACGGTGGTCTCGATCTGCGGGTTGTCGGTTGCCTGAACAACGAACTCGACTTCGATCGAGCGGCCTTTAAGTGTTTCAGGATCGGCAATCAGGCTCACCGGAATGTCGATGGTCTGCAGCGGGGTGGCTACGATGTCGCGGCCGGCGGTCACCACTTCGAGGTCGTCGATGCCGTGCGCCTCAATGGTGTAACGATGCGGCTGGTCGTCCTTGTTGATGAGCTGCAGACGGTAGACGTTTTCGATCATGCCCTCGTCGGTTTCCTTCGATAGTGCCGCCCGGTCACGTACGACGTCGACGATCAACGGCACACGGGTGGCGAGGCTGTAAACAAACGCACCGGCGATTGCGGTCAGCAGCACGGTATAGATGGTCGTGCGCGGGCGCAGGACGTGCTTCAGAATGCCGCTGT
Source organism: Hydrogenophilales bacterium (assembly GCA_011391655.1). The sequence goes on along the minus strand of JAABQE010000267.1, from coordinate 3,311 downwards.
CCGGGTATTTGCCCTTCACCACGTTTTCCGTGGTGTAGCGGATCAGTCCGCGCGGATAGCCCATCTTGTCCATGATCTGGTCGCAGCCGTCGATACAGGCGGCGCAGCCGATACATTCGTATTGCAGGCCGTTGCGGATGTCGATGCCGGTGGGGCAGACCTGCACGCAGACGTTGCAGTCGACGCAGGTGCCGAGCCCGGTGGCCTTGTAGTCGGTTTTTTTGCTGCGCGGCCCACGTGGTTCGCCGATGGAGTTGTCGTAGGTGACGGTGAGCGTGTCGGAATCGAACATCACGCTCTGAAAGCGCGCATACGGGCACATGTATTTGCAGACCTGCTCGCGCATGAAGCCGGCATTGCCCCAGGTGGCGAAGGCGTAGAAGAAAATCCAGAAGGTTTCCCACGGCCCCAGGCCAAAGCTGACAAACTCCTGCGCCAGTTCCTTGATCGGCGTGAAGTAGCCGACGAAGGTGAAACCGGTCCACAGCGCAAGCACAAACCACAGGGCATGCTTGAGCCCGCGCTTTTTCAGCTTGTTGGCGTTCCAGGGTGACTTGTCGAGCTTTTTACGCGCGAGGTGGTCGCCCTCCAGCCAGTTTTCCACCCACATGAAGATTTCGGTGTACACGGTTTGCGGGCAGGCGAAGCCGCACCACAATCGCCCGGCCACCGCGGTGAACAGGAACAGCGCCAGCGCCGCCAGGATCAGCAGACCGGTGAGGTAAATGAAATCCTGCGGCCAGAACACCAGACCGAAGATATAGAATTTGCGTGTGGCCAGGTCGAACAGCACGGCTTGGCGGTTATCCCATTGCAACCAGGGCAGGCCGTAGTACACCAGTTGGGTGAAGAGCACCAACGCGATGCGCCAATTGGCAAATACACCGTGCACCGCGCGCGGCTGGATGATTTGGCGGATCGCATAGAGCTGCTGTTCGATCGGCGCGTCGGCGGAGGCGGGTTTTTTTTCGTCGGTCACGTTGAATGGTTAACCAGTGGGTGTCTGAGCTGCTTGAACGTACTGGACGGCAGCCAGCCAATACGCTCAAGCAGCTTGCCGGAGTGATCCGGCAAACGCTGCGCTTACCCGTTACTGCTTTTGCGACAGCCCGTATACATAAGCCGCCAGCAGGTGCAACTTGGCTTCCTTGTTGGACGTGGTGCCGAGGGTTTGCGTCATCGCGGGCATGACGCCATTGCGACCCTTGGTGATGGTCTCGATGATCGTCGCCTCGCTGCCGCCATACAGCCAGACTTTGTCGGTCAGGTTGGGCGCGCCCATCGCGTGCATACCAGTGCCTGCTGGCGTGTGACAGGCTGCGCAGTTTTCGGCGAATACCGTCTGCCCGGAAGCGGCGCGCGCAGCGTCGTGTTTGCGGCCCGACAGCGACAGCACGTAGTTCGCGACATCCCTGGTTTTCTGCTCGCCGAGCGCCGCACCCAGCGCCGGCATCATGCCGTTGCGGCCATCGGTGAGGGTGGCGAGGATGGTGGCAGGCTCGCCGCCGTAGAGCCAGTCGCTGTCGGTCAGATTGGGGAAGCCCCTGGCGCCCGCGGCATCCGAACCGTGGCATTGCGAGCAGTAGGTCAGGAACAGGTTCTTGCCGATGGCGGCCGCTTTGGGGCTGGCGGCGACCGTGGCGATGTCCTGCTTCATGAACCCGGCATACACGGGCTGGAACTTGGCTTCGGCGGCTTTCACCTCGGCCTCGTATTCCCCCGTGGAGGTCCAGCCCAGCACGCCGGCGAAGTTGCCCAGCCCTGGCCACAGCGCCAGATAAGCCACGGCAAATACCATCGTGCCGTAGAACAGGCCGAGCCACCAGCGCGGCAGCGGGTTGTTGAAGTCCCGCAGGTCGCCATCCCAGGTGTGTTCCATCAGCTCGGCTTTTTCACCGGGGGCGAGCTTGCGGGTGGTTTGCGCCTTGAGAAATATCCAGGTGCCAATGATGCTCGCCAGGGTGATGACGCTGATAAATATCGGCCAGAAGCCGCTTGTGAAGTCACTCATTTGTCCGTCTCCTCTCAGGATGCCTTGTGCACGTCGTCTTCTTCAAAGGGCAGCCGGCCAGCCTCTTCAAACTGCTGCTTGTTGCCCTTGCTGTATGCCCACCAGACGATGCCGATGAACAACACGATGAAAACGACGGTAACGATGCCGCTGATGATTCCGCTATCCATGTGGTTCTCCCTAGTTTTTCGGGGCGTGGGTGCCCAAAACCTGGAGATAGGCAATAACCGCTTCCAGCTCGGTCTTGCCTTCCAGGGCAGCAGGTGCCTCGGCGATTTCCTGCTCGGTGTAGCCGTGACCGACCACGTTGAGCGTGCGCATTTTTGCCTGAATGGACGTGCCATCGAGTGGGCGATCCAGCCAGGGGTAGGCGGGCATGTTGGATTCCGGCACCACGTCGCGTGGATTCGTCAGGTGCGCCACGTGCCAGGCATCGGAGTAGCGTCCGCCGACGCGATGCAGGTCAGGCCCGGTGCGCTTTGAGCCCCACAAAAAGGGACGGTCGTAGACGAATTCACCGGCCACGGAATAGTGGCCATAGCGTTCGGTTTCGGCGCGGAACGGACGAATCATCTGCGAGTGGCAGCCGACGCAGCCTTCGCGGATGTAGATGTCGCGTCCCGACAGTTGCAGCGCCGTGTAGGGCTTCAGGCCAGCCACTGCTGTGGTGGTGGAGGTCTGGAAGAACAGCGGCACGATCTGCACCAGGCCACCGACGCTGACGATGAGGACGGTCAGAACGATCAGCAGACCGAGGTTTTTTTCAATACTTGCATGCGAAATCATGTTCGGTCTCCTTAGGCGTGAACAGCTTGCGGGATGGCGGCGTCATTGACGGCCCGGCCGATACGCACGGTCTGCCAGACGTTCCAGGCCATCATCAACATGCCGCTGAGGAACAGCGTGCCGCCGAGCAACCGGATGCCATAGAACGGGTACATGGTATTGAGCACCTGGGCAAAGCTGTAGGTCAGCGTGCCGTCGGCGTTCGCTGCACGCCACATCAAGCCTTGTGCCACCCCGGCGATCCACATCGAGGCGATGTACAGCACCACGCCGATGGTAGAGAGCCAGAAGTGCCATTCGATCAGCTTGGTGCTGAACATCGACTCGCGGCCGAACAGGCGTGGAATCAGGTAGTACATTGAACCGATGGTGATCATCGCCACCCAGCCGAGCGCGCCGGAGTGCACGTGGCCCATGGTCCATTCGGTGTAGTGCGACAGCGCGTTGACCGTCTTGATGGCCATCATCGGGCCTTCGAAGGTGGACATGCCGTAGAACGACAGCGCGGTCACCA
>JAABQE010000266.1 GCA_011391655.1 Hydrogenophilales bacterium | reverse complement strand
TCTGTCTAGATCGGATTTTTTCATGGGGGGTTTCTGGCGTTCCTGAGTGAATACAGCTCAATACCGGGTGCCCATTTTGGAAGGCAGACCCTGATTGAGCGAAAAAGAACCGCAAGCATAAGCGATGCGGCCGTGCGGGGCGACATTCGCCGGTTATGCCGGCCGGTCATATCAGAACTTGAATCGCTGCTCACCTGATCTATTTTTAGGATGTGTCATCGTTTAAGGAGTCAAATCATGCTGCACGTCTCAACCGACATCAACAAACTGATAGGCGATTCCGCAACCCATCCCGATTTTCCCTATGCTCCGCTGGACTGGACACAGGAAGATGCGATGAAACTCGCACGCGAGGAAAACCTGGAACTCACCGAGGCGCACTGGGATGTCATTCGCGCGCTGCAGAATTATTATGCGCATCATGAAGACGAAACCGTCATCAGCCTGCGCGACCTGCACGACGCGCTGGACGAACACTTCCATCCGCAAGGCGGCCTGAAGTATTTGTACACTCTGTTCCAGGGCGGTCCCATTACTCAGAGTTGTCTCTTGGCTGGTCTAAAAGCCCCGTTCATGGCCAAAGACACTAGCTTCGGCAGCGTGGCCTAGCCTTTCGCAACCCGTTGCTTAAAAGAATGGCACGGGAGCGCGCGGTTTCCCGACTTCAGTCAAGCTGGTGACGCCAGCGTGACTTGGGTTTCACCGCTGTGCGTGTCGATTTCGAACCACAGTTCGCAATACTCCGGTTGCGCCTCCAGCGGCGTCGGGTCATCGGCGCAGTTGCAGCCGCCGAGTATGCCGGCGTAGAAAATCCCCGCCCTCACCCGCAGGCAATCGCCTGCCGTCATCGTCTCGAGCAGCATCACGCTGAACGGCTGGTCCGCCACCCAGCTTGTTGCGGACAGACCCTGTTGCAAGGGCAGCAAGCTGGCGTCGAGTTGCTCCACTTCACGCTTGAAAATGCTGTTGAAGCCGGGTGTATTCCAGGCCACGAGCGATTGCGGCAGATTGAAGCGGGACATGGAGGCGGCGCCTTTACTGATAGGTTCGTCCGGCGTGCCGGATCCAGCCGGCAACGTGGCGCCCCTGTGGATCATGGTGCGTCCAGTGAATCACCCCGCCTTTCGGGTTCCACTCATACTCGCCATAGAAAGCCAGCGTATCCCCCACACGCAGCGAATCGATGCGTGGTGCCAAGTCAAGATTGTGCGATACCAACACTGTGCGCCCGGAACCCAGCCGCACGATGAAACGCTGATGCCGGCTACCCACGTTATCATCCGGCAGGAGCTTGTCCACTGTCCCCTGCCCTTCAAGCTGCTGGTTGCCAAGACGGTTGGCAAAGGCATGTTCGATGGCGGCATCGTTGCTATCACCCGCGCGCGCAGACACGCTGGTCTGGACTGAGGCCCCGGGGCTGTCCGACCTGCCCGGGTCAGGCGCAAACGCGTAATACGCGGCCACTGCGAGCGCGGCAATCAGCAGGAGTTTGTTCATATCAATCAGCGCTTAACAAATCAATGAACCGCTAGGGAGCCCCCTCGTGATCAGGCGGCCAGACCCTTGATGAGCAAGTCCGCAACGGTCTCATTCACGCCTGTCTGGCGCGCCTCGGCCAGTGCATGAATCTGCTTCACCAGTTCGCTATCGAGCTTGACGGCAAACGCGACCAGACCCTGTGTCTGCTCCAGCTTGCGCTGATCGCGACGCGACAACGCCGCACTTGCTGCGCTGCCAAAACGGTCCGGCGTGCCGGCCTGTTTCATCTGGCCACTTATTTTCAGGCCTTCATTTTTGTACAGATCGGTTTTTTTCATAATATTTTCCTGAAATGCTGGGGTGAATGCGCTTCAACAACGTGTGCTGTCGACACGACGCCATCGGATTTCGCACAGAAAGTCGACAGCTTAACGGAGATGATCATCAAGCCAGACCACTCTGAATCAAAACGATGACTTCGGAGTTGTCCGGGTGAGGTATTGTGTCAGCCATACCCCATCGAAAAGAGCCTGGACATGAAGCCGAACTATCAATACGAAAAGCGCCAAAGAGAGCTGGAAAAGAAGAAGAAAAAGGCCGAAAAGGAACACAAGAAAGCCACCACCCCCGAATTGCCGCCAAGCCCGGAAGCGACCGAACCCACAGACCCGGCATGAATTACCCAGCCTGGACATTCAACGGCTGCAATAAACATAAAAATGGGGACGGTCACCCGCCCCCATTCGCTACCTCAAACGCTGTGCATCATGACTGATGACGCATTGCCCCATGATGGCCATGGCCAGAACGAAGCTTTGCCTCGGCGTCGAACACAGCCTGCTGCTCGGGCGTCAATTGCGCATAGAACGACTTCACCGCCTCGACGCGCGCCACCATGTGCGCATGGCGCAGTTCGGATTTTGCCAGCATGGAATCCAGACGCTGCGGGGTGTCCATTTTCGCGTAAGCCTCACGCATCGCATTGCGATCCCCGCCCTGCGCCTGCAGTTTGAGTTGTTCGGCTGCGACATATGCCTGCCACGCGCCCGACTGCGTATCTGTGAGCTTTAGCTTTTCTTTCAGCCCCGCCATACGCGCGTCACGGCGCTCCACCATCTGGGCGTGCTTCACTTCGCCGTGGCGCATTTCACAACCTGGCTTGCCATCGGTGAGATCGCTGCTCATCGCATACGCTGAGGCAGCGAGCACCCCGCTACCCGCGATCAGACCCACCAACAAGGCACGTTTGGTCAATATCCATTTCATTGCATTCCCCTTTCGAGACAATATCGAGAACCGACCCGGAATGGGTGCGGCATGGGAAACAGTGTGGCCGCGCGATGTATCCGCAAGATGTCTGGTAAAGGCGAAATTGTTACGGAATGTATCCGGCGCCACATTCAGACCGTGGATGGGCGCATTGAGCCATATGCCTGCTGGCGACGACCTCATTTCATTTTTGAGCGCAGTTTCAGGGTCTCGCCGGCAATCATGAACGCACCGTTGCCCCGATGGTGCAGCGTGCGCGGGTTTTTCTGCGTCGGGTCGAGCCACGCCTTGACCGCTTCAAAAATGAAAAGATTATATTTATTCACCAGCCTGCTGTCCGCCACCCGGCACTCGATGCTGGCATAGCATTCCTCGATCAGGGGCGCGGCCACGCAAGCAGCCGGGGCCGGCGTCAGGCCAAAGGCTTTGAATTTGTCGGTGGTTTGCCCCGACGTATTGCCGCAGCCCACCACCTGGTCCGCCAGTTCCAGCGTCGGAATATTGATTACGCACTCCCGGCTTGCCCGCAACAGTTCGAACGAGTAATTGCGGCCGCTGATAACCGCAGCCAGCAGCGGCGGCTCGAACTCCATCATCATGTGCCATGACTGCGTCATGATGTTGGTCCGACCCTTGCTGGCAGTGGTGATCAACACCACCGGGCCTGGCTCCAGCAAACCATAGACTTTGGACAGGGGATAGGATTTCTTGCCCATATCGACCTCCTGCACGCCGCTCGCAACCGGCTTCGATAATCGAATCAGCTCCAGCCGGGAGAGGGAGCCCCCCCCCACGGAACCCGAACCCGTGTTCAGCGCCGCCTTGATTCAGATCCTGGATGGCGGCAAGCTGACAAGCACAGCTCCGCCCTCTTTTCGCTCCACCGCCAGCGCGCCATTTTTATGCGCATCGTCCAGGATCTTGCCGAATGCGCTGTAGCCGTATGCCGACTCGCTGAAACCCGGATGGACACGCTTGATGGTGCTCTTGATCAGCGATGCCGAAATGGAGCCTTCGCCGCCGCGCTCGGCGACCAGTTGCTCCATCGTGCTCACCACGAGTTCAATCGCGTGGTTTTTCTTGTCTTCGGCGCTCGGTTCCACCTTGCTCGCGGCACGGCCTGCGTCACTTGCCGCTGATTTTTCCGCCGCCGGCCGCGCACGCCGCCGGGTCGGGCTCGCCGGCTTGGCGGCGTCGCCTGCTGCTTCTTTACTGGCTGTTTCCTTGACGGGCTGGGCAGTCGCGACCACTTTTTTGGCGGGAGCTTTTTGCGGCGCCTTGATCGGTACTGCTTTTATAGGCAACAAATCTTCATAGAAAATGAACTCATCGCAGTTGCCGATCAGCAGCGACGATGCCGAACCGCGCACCCCGATGCCGATCACGCTCTTGCCGTTTTCCTTCAGCTTGGAAATCAGCGGCGAAAAGTCCGAATCGCCGCTGATGACCACGAAGGTATCGATGTGCGTTTTGGTGTAGCAGAGGTCGAGCGCATCCACCACCATGCGGATATCCGCCGAGTTCTTGCCCGACTGCCGCACGTGCGGAATCTCAATCAACTCGAACGCCGCCTCGTGCATGTCGCGCTTGTATTCCTTGTAGCGATCCCAGTCGCAGTAGGCCTTCTTCACCACGATGCTGCCCTTGAGCAGCAACCGCTCAAGAATGGGGCGAATCTTGAAATCCGGATAGTTGCCTTCTTTCAAGCCGATGGCCACGTTTTCAAAATCGCAAAACACGGCAATGTGATGAGTATCGGGTGTGGCCATGGATGTCCTTCTGAATATTTATTTGAGAGATGAATCTGCCGCCTTCAGCGCCCTGGAATCCGGGAAAGAGGCATCAAGGCTTCGCCCCGGTTTGCGGTGTCCGGATGAACGCCTGCCGGTCGAACCCCAGTGTCTGCGCGCGCGCCAGCAAACGCTCCAGCGTCGTCGCATCGAGTGCTTTTTCCCGCGCCAAAATCCAGGCATAGTCACGACCCGGCTCGCCAACCAGCACCCAGCGGTAATCCGGGTCGAGATCCAGTATCCAGTAGTCGCCGTAAAAGGGGCGAAAGAAACTCACCCGCAGCTTCGCACCCTGGCTGCCCTCCACCACTTTGGCAATGCCGTCGGCCTGCTCGATCGTGCCGTCGGCCTTGCGGCATTGATTCAGCACCGACACGTTTTCGCCTTCCGGTCGATAGTCCGCCTGGGTATCCGCCACGCACGTCGACTGAAACCAGTTCGGCAGCCGGGCGATTTCGTACCAGGTGCCGGAGTACCGGACCAGATCAACGCTCTGAACAGTTGGAAGCGGGGGATGCGAGCTTGCGCAGGCTGACAGCAAAACCGTGGCACACACGGCAACACAGGCGTGAAAGGGTTTCATGGTCGAGTCTCGCAGCGCATGGGGAAATTTCTGAGCTTACTGATTATCAGGGCATTTTCCAGCTTCATCCAATGCCCGGACCCGTCCGCATTGTCTGTACGCATTGTCTCAAAGCAAAGGGTTTTCCTGATGTTCGCCCCGCTCATACACAACATGTGCGCGACCGACCAACAGCAAATCCAGCGGCCCGATGCGTGAAACATCCTTATTCGTGTAAGGCAGGCGATGCAGGATGTAGCGCATGGCATTCAGCCGTGCACGCTTCTTGTCGTCCGACTTGATGACAGTCCACGGCGAGTCCGCGGTGTCGGTGTAAAAGAACATCGCCTCCTTGGCCTTGGTGTAGTCATCCCATTTATCGAGTGACGCCAGGTCGATGGGAGACAACTTCCATTGCTTGAGGGGATGGACCTTGCGTTCCTTAAAACGGCGACGCTGTTCTTCGCGGCTGACCGAAAACCAGAACTTGATCAGGTGCACGCCGCTGCGCACCAGATTGCGCTCGAACTCGGGAGCCTGGCGCATGAATTCCATGTATTCAGCCTGATCGCAGAAACCCATTACGCGTTCCACGCCGGCGCGGTTGTACCAGGAGCGGTCGAACAGGGCGATTTCGCCCGCAGTGGGCAAATGCTGGACGTAGCGCTGGAAATACCACTGTCCGCGTTCCACCTCGCTGGGCTTTTCCAGCGCGACCACGTGCGCACCCCGCGGGTTGAGATGCTCCATGAAACGCTTGATGGTGCCGCCCTTGCCGGCGGCATCGCGGCCCTCGAACAGGATGACCACTTTCTGCCCGGTTTCCTTCACCCATGCCTGCAATTTGAGCAGTTCCACCTGAAGCTGATACTTCTGCTGCTCGTAACTTTTGCGCGACATCAGGTTTTTGTAAGGGTAGCCGCCCTCGCGCCAGTCGTCCGCCAATTCGCTGTCCGGATCGTGCGCTACGCCGGGCTTGCCAAGGGGCGGCCTGTTAAGCAGCGCGTTGCGCAAAACCTCCGCATCCTCTGCCGATGCACCGGCGAGAATGGCCTTCAGCGACTCGATCAGTTCGGGGCTGCCATTGCCGGCCTGGCTCAGGATGTCCTGCACCGCCACGACCTTGGATTCCTGTGCGGCGCTCACCGCTTCATTCACGGTAAATGACTCGATTCCCGTGCGGCTGTGACTGGGCGAAATATCGCCTGCGGCGGCGATTCGGGGTTTCGCATTCCTGCTGCGTGCGGGCGGGCGTTTGGGGGTGGCGCGGACGGGTTGCTTGGTAGTCAAAAGAACATCCTATCGAGATAACGAAGATTGCTGGAATGAAGAACGCGGCGCACTCACCGGCACTGTTGCGGGCTGCGCAACCACCCAGCTCAATTAAAGAGACAAGCTAATCTTATTAAAGACCAATTTCAACATTTGTGAATATCAAAGATGCCTTAGCGGGATTCGAATTGGTAATAGTGGCGGTTGAGGTGGTCGACCACCTCCTCGATCTCTTCCGTGTCCCAGCGCAACTGCATATACGCCACCCAGTGCAGTACTTGCGCCCGCAATGCCGACAGCGATTGGGCTTGCGGTCGGGTACGAATGTGAACGACGCTTTCGTGACAGGCCATGCAGTGGTTTTCGTATAGCAACTGGCCACGCGACGGCACGGGCAGCTTGATCGCTTTCTGTCCGGGTGCCGGTTGAATCAGGGATGGAGGTTCCGTCTCCTCCACCGGCTGCGCCGGCTCGGTACGTGGATTGGCCCACGCCGGGAAAACGCCCCCCAGCACAAGCAGCGTGGCAAAAACCATGATCCGTGTCCGCATGAAGCCTCCCAACAGTCGAATACTCATGATACGCCCCACGTCATGCTCCGAATCCCGTCGAATCCAAAAGCCTTGCATTCAACATTGTGAGTCTGCTGAATGGGGACGCCACATTCACGC
>JAABQE010000265.1 GCA_011391655.1 Hydrogenophilales bacterium | reverse complement strand
ATCTGGTTCTCGCAGATTAGCTTGATCGCCAGCTCGGGTGCTTGGCAGACGACCAGAATGGTCGCACCGCGCAGCGCCTGCTTGGGAAACTGCGGATCGACATACTGCGCGCCCAGTTGCGTTGACGCACAGCCGCTCAGGTACAACAAGCCGATGGCCGCAGCAAGACGCCGTCCCAACAGCACCATACGGACATTGAGGCCATAGGGGCGGGCAAATAAGGTGAGGGGGTTCATGCGGGCTCCCTGAGCGTTGGACTGTTATTGCGTTGCATCGGGTGCGCCGCCATTATCGCCAGCCGCAAGCAGCGCTCCAACCCGTTCGCGCAGTTCAGATAAAACCTCGGCCTCGAACCAGGAATATCGCCGCCCGGCGCGCCGTTCAGCCTGCGTGATCAACGATGAACTGTTTGATCGCGTTGAGGTCGGCATCCATGACGTGTTTCTTCTGCGGTTGCGCTTCGAGGTTCGCCAACTCGGCCGGGCGCACCGGTTCGATGCCGAGCGCCTCGCGGATGGCGTCGTCAAACTTGGCGGGCTGCGCGGTTTCCATGCAGATCAGCGGCACACCGGGTTCGCGATGTTCCATCCCGACCTTCAGGCCATCGGCGGTGTGCGGGTCGATCATCGTGCCGTATACCTCGTACACGGTGCGGATGGTGTCGAGGCGGTTGGCGTGGTTGCTCGAGCCCGAGACCATGCCGAACTCAGCGACGCGGCCAAACAGGCCGTCGGCGTTCAGATCGAAACTGCCACCGGATTCAACGGCGCCCCACAGGCTGCGGATTTTTGCAGCGTCGCGACCAGTCAGGTCAAAGATGAAACGCTCGAAGTTGGATGCCTTGGAGATATCCATCGACGGGCTGGAGGTGTGCTTCGTTTCCGGGCGCGGCCGGTAGACGCCGGTCTTGAAGAACTCATCGAGCACGTCGTTTTCGTTGGTGGCGACGATCAGCTTGTTGATCGGCAATCCCATCTGGCGCGCAATGTGGCCGGCGCAAACGTTGCCAAAGTTGCCCGACGGCACCGAGAACGACACGCTCTGGTCGTTGCTGTGGGTGGCCGCGAAATAGGCCTTGAAGTAATACACGCTCTGCGCCGCGACGCGCGCCCAGTTGATCGAGTTGACCGCGCCGATGTGATGCTTCGCCTTGAAATCGAGGTCGTTCGACACCGCCTTGACGATGTCCTGGCACTGGTCGAACACGCCGCGGATCACCAGGTTGTGGATGTTGGCATCCTGCAGCGCATACATCTGCGCCTGCTGGAAGCGCGTCATGCCGTGCTCGGGCGACAGCATGAACACACGCACGCCACGTTTGCCGCGCATTGCGTATTCGGCGGCGGAACCGGTGTCGCCGGAGGTGGCGCCCAGGATGTTCAGCTCGCCGCCGGTTTTCGCCAGTACGTACTCGAACAGGTTGCCGAGCAACTGCATCGCCATGTCCTTGAACGCCAGTGTCGGGCCGTTCGACAGCGCCAGCACGTGCAGGCCGGGTTCCAGGGTTTTCAGCGGGGTGATGTCCTCGGCGTTCTCGCCCGGATTGGTGTAGCGGTAGACGTCGGGGGTGTAGGTCTTGTCGATCAATGCCCGCAGGTCATCGTGCGGAATGTCGTCGATCAGGCGCGACAGCACGGCGAAGGCCAGTTCTCGGTAGTTCATGCCGCGCATTGCTTCGAGTTCTGCCGCGCTGAAGCGCGGGTAGACCTCCGGCACATAGAGGCCGCCATCGCTGGCCAGCCCGCCGAGCAGGATTTCGGAGAAGCGAAGTTGCGGCGCGAGGCCACGCGTGCTGAGGTAGTTCATGCCTGACCTTTTTTACTTGGACGCCAGCTCTTCGAGACGGATGCGCATCACCTGCCCCGCCACCGTGTCGAGCGCTTCGATCTTGGCGATTGCCGCGTTGATGTTCTTCTCCACCGTGATGTGGGTCAGCAGAATGATGTTGACCTGCACTTCCCCTTCGGCGGGCTCCTTCTGCACCATGGCGTCGATCGAGATGTTGCTGTCGGCGAGAATGCGGGTGATGTCGGCCAGCACGCCGGGGCGGTCGAACGCACGCAGACGCAGGTAATACGCGGTGCGCACTTCGTCCATCGGCAAAATTGGCGTATCGGACAGCTGGTCCGGCTGGAATGCCAGATGCGGCACCCGATGGTGCGGGTCGGCGGTGTGCAGGCGGGTGACGTCGACCAGATCGGCCACCACCGCGGACGCGGTCGGCTCGGCGCCAGCGCCGGCGCCGTAATACAGCGTCGGGCCAACAGCGTCGCCCTTCACCAGCACGGCGTTCATCGCGCCATCGACGTTGGCGATCAGGCGACGCTCGGGAATCAGCGTCGGGTGCACGCGCAGCTCGATGCCGTTTTCGGCGCGGCGGGCGATACCCAGCAGCTTGATGCGGTAGCCGAGTTCCTCGGCGTACTGCACGTCTTCGCGCGTGAGTTTGGAAATGCCTTCGGTGTAGGCCTTGTCGAACTGCATCGGGATGCCGAACGCAATCGCCGACAGGATGGTGAGCTTGTGTGCGGCGTCGATGCCTTCAATGTCGAAGGTCGGGTCGGCTTCGGCGTAGCCCAGGTCTTGCGCCTGCTTCAGCACGTCTGCAAACGCCGCACCCTTGTCGCGCATTTCGGTGAGGATGAAGTTGCTGGTGCCATTGATGATGCCGGCCAGCCACTCGATGCGGTTGGCGGTGAGGCCTTCGCGCAGCGCCTTGATGATGGGAATGCCGCCCGCCACCGCCGCTTCGAACGCCACCATCACGCCCTTGGCCTGCGCCGCCGCGAAGATTTCGTTGCCGTATTTGGCGACCAGATGCTTGTTGGCGGTGACCACGTGCTTGCCGTTGGCGATCGCCTGCAGCACCAGTTCGCGCGCCGGTTCCAGCCCGCCGATCAGTTCGACCACGATGTCGATTTCGGGATCGTCGACCACGTCGAACGGATTGATCGTCAGCGGCAGATCGCCCGCCAGCGGTTTGGCCTTTTCAAGGTCACGCACCGCTGCACGCACCACACGGATTTCACGGCCGGCGCGACGGGTGATTTCTTCAGCATTGCGGCGCAGCACGGTGAGCGTGCCGCCACCGACTGTTCCCAGGCCCAGCAGGCCGACGTTGATGGGTTTCATTAAATAGTCTCGGTCAAAAAAAGTCAACGATGCGTGCGATTGCGGTCAAGGAACCGGCTGATGCGCCCGATCGCTTCGGTCAAATCTTCTTCATGCGGCAGGAACACCACCCGGATGTGGTCCGGATGCGCCCAGTTGAAGCCACTGCCCTGCACCACCAGAACGCGCTCCTCTTCCAGCAGGTTGAGGATGAATTTCTGGTCGTCGCTGATGTGGTACAGCTTGGGATCGAGCCGCGGGAACAGATACATCGCCGCCTTGGGCTTGAAGCACGTGACGCCGGGAATCAGGGTCAGCAGTTCATGCGCCAGATCGCGCTGGCGCGTCAGCCGTCCGCTCGGTGCAACCAGATCGTTGATGCTCTGGTAGCCGCCAAGCGCGGTCTGGATCGCATACTGGCCCGGCACGTTGGAACACAGGCGCATCGACGCCAGCATGTTCAAGCCTTCCAGATAATCCCGCGCGTGGCGCTTGTCGCCCGACACGATCAGCCAGCCCGAGCGGTAGCCGCACGCGCGGTAATTCTTGGACAGGCCGTTGAAGGTGACGATCAATACATCCTCTGCCAGCGAAGCCAGCGAGGTGTGGATCGCGCCGTCGTACAGCACCTTGTCGTAGATTTCGTCGGCATAGACGATCAACTGATGCTGGCGCGCGATTTCCAGGATCTCCAGCAGCAGCTCGGTCGGGTACAGCGCGCCGGTCGGATTGTTGGGGTTGATGATGACGATGGCGCGCGTGTTGGGCGTGATCTTGGCGCGGATGTCGTCCAGATCGGGCAGCCAGCCTGCGCCCTCGTCGCACAGATAATGGCGCGGCTTGCCGCCGCCCAGGCTCACCGCCGCGGTCCACAGCGGGTAGTCCGGCGCCGGCACCAGCACTTCGTCGCCATTGTTCAGCAGCGCCTGCATCGCCATCACGATCAGCTCGGAGACGCCGTTGCCGATGAAGATGTCGTCGATCTGCACCCCGGCAATGCCCTTGCGCTGCGTCTCGTGCATGATCGCCTTGCGCGCCGAGAACAGCCCTTTCGAGTCGCTATAGCCCGACGCGTTCGGCAGATTCAGGATCACGTCCTGGACGATTTCTTCCGGCGCCTCGAAGCCGAACGGCGCCGGATTGCCGATGTTCAGCTTGATGATGCGCTGGCCTTCTTCTTCCATCTGCCGCGCGCGCGCCATCACCGGCCCGCGGATGTCGTAGCAAACGCGGTCGAGCTTGGTCGATTTATGAATGGTGCGTAAGCGTGGCGTAGTGTCGGCCGTCACAGCGAATCCTTGTCAGGCTGCGTAAAATCAAGGCCATGCAATGCCTTGTAAAGCGCGGAATTTTACCGGAGCCGCCCTGCCCGGGCAAACTTGCAAGCCGCCAGCGAGCCCGACACACCCGAATCTGCTAAGGTTTCAGCATGAAATTGCACCTCAACACCGACGCCGGCCAGAAACTGTTCACCGGCTATGACGCCGATCACGTCCTGATCAACGACCAGCGCTTTGATGCCAGCCTGCTGCTGAGCACGCAAGGGATCGAGATCGCACCGTGGGCCGGGCTGGATTTTGACGCGCTCACCGAAGCGCATTTCGAGTGGATGGCCCGGCACAAGCTGGACATTCTGCTGCTGGGCACCGGCACCCGCCTGCGCTTTCCGCACCCCTCACTGACGCGCCCCCTGATCGAGGCCCGCATCGGCCTCGAAGTGATGGACATCGGCGCGCTGTGCCGCACCTACAATTTTCTGGCGGCGGAAGGCCGCAACGTGGGTGCAGCAGTGTTAATCGAGCCCGATCACTTGCCCCTGCCATAAGGCCGTCAGTTTCCAGTCCGGCGCGGCGGCGCGCAGTTCGTCCATGATCGCCGCTTCGTTGCCGGGCTTGAGGTGGGTGATCCAAACGTCCGGACGCGCGCCGAGTTGCGCCAGATCGGCCGCCAGCGAGTCCGGCCAATGATGCTGCGAATCCCGTGCAACGCCGGCGAGTGCGTTCTCGAACGAGGTTTCGACGATCAGGTGGCGCAAGTCGGGAATGGCGTTCAACGCGGCGACGAAAGCCTCGCTACGGGTGGTATCGCCGCTGAATACCAAGCTGCCCGCCGGGGTGCGAATCTGGATGCCGCAAGCCGGCACCACATGCTGCACCGGCAACGGAATGAAGCTGCGCTGCCCCAGCGTGCACGTTGCGCCGATGGACAGGGCCTCGAAGCGCAACCACGGCGCGTCAATGCTGGGAATCTCGCGAAAATCCGGCCACAGCCGCCAGTTGAACAAATCCGTCGCGAGAATATCCAGCACCTCGGGCAGGGCATGCACCACGACCGGCGTGCTGCGCTGGTCGCCTACGGCATCGAGCAGCAACGGCAGTCCGAGCACATGATCAAGATGCGAGTGAGTGATGAAAACGTGGTCGATCGCCAGCAACTGCTCAAAATCGAGCGTCGTGATGCCGGTGCCGGCATCAATCAGGATGTCGTCGTCGACCAGCAAGGACGTGGTGTGCCGTCCGCTGCCGATGCCGCCGCTGCAACCGAGGATAGTCAATTTCATGGCTGTTTCTGCCTGGTCTTATTTGGTCGTGTAAACAAACACGCCGTCCCAGTCAGCGGGCGGCGGCGCGGCGCGGAAGTGCGCAATGCGTTCGAGGTAAATATCGTAGAGCGTGCGTGGCGTGCGCGCGTTAAGCGTATGCAACGCGGCTTCGGCGGCGTCCCAGTCCTGTGCCTGATAGCGGGCGAACGCGGCTTCGAACGCGGCAGCGTCGGCCTTGATGGAATCGGACAAATCCGCCGTTGCGCCGAGCGGCTCGAAAATCGCCACCGGCAGCGCCTTGCCCTTGACCCGCACCTCGTCGACTTTCATGAAGGCATGCACGGGGTCGGCCTCGACGGTTGCCTGGGTGACCAGAATGCCGACGCCATACTGCTTGGTGATGCCTTCGAGCCGCGACCCCAGGTTCACGGCGTCGCCCATCACGGTGTAGGACTGGCGAAACTCCGAACCCATGTTGCCGACGCTCATGCGGCCAGTATTCACTCCGACGCCGATCTTCACCTCCGGCCAGTTGCGCGCGGCGAATTCGCGGTTGAGTTGCGGCAAGGCGGCCTGCATGTCGAGCGCGCTCTGCACCGCCCGGCTGGCGTGATCGCTCAAATCCACCGGCGCGTTCCAGAACGCCATAATGGCGTCGCCGATGTACTTGTCGATGGTGCCGCGCTGTTGCTGCACGATACGGGTCATGG
Source organism: Hydrogenophilales bacterium (assembly GCA_011391655.1). Next base: position 716 of record JAABQE010000265.1, on the reverse strand, counting down.
TCGACAGGTAGGCGTTGAGCACGTCGGCGAGTTCGGCAGGCGGCAATTTTTCGGAAAAATCAGTGAAGCCGCGAATGTCGGAAAACAGCACACTCATCTCGCGCGACTGGCCTGCCATCGTGTAATGCGCCGGGTCCAGGCTCATTTCAGTTGCGAGTTCGGGCGGCACATACTGGCCGAACAGCTTGGTCATCTGGCGCTTACTGCGCGTCGTGGCAAAAAAACCATAGGCAGTGTTGAGCGCATACAGCCCCGCCACGGTGAGCATCGGTGCGGCCATCGGTATCACCCAGAAGCGCGACCAGGCGGCAGCGTATGCCGCCACCAGCGCGGCCAGCAGCACCAGCATGGTGGCGAGGCCGACCAGTGGACTGACCCGCAGCAGCAGACCACCCAGCAGACCACCCAGCAGCAACACCGCCAGCAGGCGTACGTCGTTGGCCCATGGCGGGGTGGCGCGCGTGCTGCCGTCGAGCATGCCGGCGATCAGGTGGGCGTGGATTTCAACACCGGGGAAAGTGTTCGAGAACGGGGTGACCCGCAAATCAGCGAGTCCCGGCGCGGTCGAGCCCACCAAAACAATGCGGTTCTCCAGTTGCGCCAGCGGGGCTTTGCCCGCCAATACCGCGCCTGCTGAAACATACGGGAACGGCGCACCCGCGCGATACGGCACATGCACCGCGCCATCCGCGCCCAGCGGCACACGCAGGCCGCCG
>JAABQE010000264.1 GCA_011391655.1 Hydrogenophilales bacterium | reverse complement strand
GCCGAGATGGACCATATCAGCTATGGTTATGATGATCGCATGCTGATTCGCGACTTCAGCGGTACGGTGTTGCGCGGCGACAAGCTGGGTCTGCTGGGGCCGAATGGCGCAGGCAAAACCACGTTGATCCGCCTGATCCTTGGTGAGTTGCAGCCGACATCCGGCACAATCAAGCAGGGCACCAAGCTCGAAGTGGCGTATTTCGACCAGTTTCGCAACCAGTTGAACGACGATGCCACCCTGATCGACACCATTGCGCCTGGTTCCGATTTTGTCGAAATTGGTGGTCAGCGCAAGCATGTGATCAGCTACCTGGAGGATTTTTTGTTCCCGGCCGAGCGTTCGCGTGCCAAGGTTTCGGCTTTGTCGGGTGGTGAGCGCAATCGCTTGTTGCTGGCGCGCTTGTTCGCTCGTCCGGCCAATCTGTTGGTGCTGGACGAGCCGACCAATGACCTCGACATCGACACCCTGGAACTGCTGGAACAGTTGCTGCAGGAATACAGCGGCACCGTGCTGATCGTCTCGCACGACCGCACCTTCCTTGATAATGTGGTGACGCAGTCGATCGTGTTCGAGGGTGACGGCAAGTTGACCGAAATCGTCGGCGGCTATGGCGACTGGCTGGCCTGGAAGCGGCAGCAAACCCAAACGCCGGTTGCAAAGGCGGAGGTACCCAAACCCGTTGCCGCCAAACCCGCAGCCAAATCCAAACTGAATTACAAGGACGCGCGCGAACTCGAAGCGTTGCCTGCGCAGATCCAGCAACTGGAAGCCGAGCAAATGGATATCGCAGCGCGGCTGGCCGATCCGGCGCTATATCAGTCCGATCCGAAGGGTGCGGCCAAACTGCAGGCCCGCAGCGAGGCGATCGATACCGAGTTGCTCGATGCACTGGCGCGCTGGGAGGCGCTGGAGGCAAAGCAGGCTGGGTAGCAGGTCGCGTGAATGTTTCACGTGAAACTGAACCGGTCAGCGGGTAAAATGCGCCGATGAAATTCCCTGATTCATTTGATGTGATCGTTGTCGGCGGCGGCCATGCTGGCACCGAGGCCGCGCTGGCGTCTGCTCGCATAGGCGCGAAGACGCTGCTGCTTTCGCACAACATCGAAACTCTGGGTGCGATGTCGTGCAACCCGTCGATCGGCGGCATCGGCAAGGGACATCTGGTCAAGGAGGTCGATGCGCTGGGCGGGGCGATGGCGATTGCCACCGACGAGGCGGGTATTCAGTTCCGCACCCTGAACTCCTCCAAAGGCCCGGCGGTGCGTGCGACCCGCGCGCAAGCTGACAGGCTGCTGTACAAGGCGGCGATCCGCCAGCGGCTGGAAAACCAGCCCAACCTTACGCTGTTCCAGCAGGCGGTCGATGACCTGGTGCTCGACGGCGACCGCGTTATCGGCGTGAAAACCCAGCTCGGCATCGTGTTCAGCGCGCGTACAGTGGTGCTCACCACCGGTACTTTTCTCGCCGGGTTGGTGCATGTGGGGCTGGAGAATTTTGAGGCCGGGCGCATGGGCGACCCACCTGCGGTATCGCTCGCCGCACGCTTGCGCGAACTGAGCCTGCCCGTGGGACGCTTGAAAACCGGCACCCCGCCGCGCATCGATGGCCGCAGCATCGACTACAGCCGGACGCAAACCCAGCCGGGCGATGATCCGGTGCCGGTATTCTCGTTCATGGGCGATGCAGCGATGCACCCCGCGCAGCGCCCGTGCTGGATTACGCATACGACCGAACAGACCCACGCAATCATTCGCGGCGGCCTCGACCGCTCGCCGATGTTTACCGGGGTGATCGAAGGGGTGGGGCCGCGTTACTGTCCGTCGATCGAGGACAAGATCACCCGCTTCGCCGACAAGGCGAGCCACCAGATTTTTCTGGAGCCGGAAGGCCTGACTACCCACGAAATTTACCCCAACGGTATATCGACCTCGCTGCCGTTCGATGTGCAGCTGGCGGTTGTGCGCTCGATCCCTGGGCTGGAAAACGCGCATATCCTGCGCCCCGGCTACGCCATCGAATACGATTATTACGACCCGCGCAATTTGATGGCTTCGCTCGAAACCAAATCCATAGGCGGACTGTTTTTCGCCGGGCAGATCAACGGCACTACTGGCTACGAAGAAGCGGCGGCGCAGGGCTTGCTGGCAGGCATCAACGCGGCGCTGCAAATCCAGGACAAGGATGCCTGGAGTCCGGGCCGGCACGAGGCCTACCTCGGCGTGCTGGTCGATGATCTCATTACGCGCGGCGTCTCTGAGCCGTATCGCATGTTCACCAGCCGTGCCGAATACCGTTTGCAGCTGCGTGAGGACAATGCCGACATGCGCCTGACTGAAATCGGGCGCGGGTTGGGCGTGGTTGACGACGCACGCTGGGATGCCTTCAGCCGCAAGCGCGACGCGGTTTCACGTGAAACCGAGCGGCTCAAGGCCACCTGGGTCAATCCGGCGATGTTGCCCGCCGACGCCGCTACCCGCCTGATCGGTCAGCCAATCGAGCATGAGTACAGCTTGTTCGAGTTGTTGCGCCGCCCCACCTTGAGTTATGCGCAGGTGTTGGCCCTGCCTGGCGGCGGGGCAGGGGAGGCCGACATTCGCGTGCGCGAACAGGTCGAGATCGCAGCCAAATATCAGGGATACATCGATCGCCAGAACAACGAGGTCGACCGCCATCGCGATCAGGAAACCCTGCGTCTGCCGCCAGAAATTGATTACAGCCTGTTCACCGGCCTGTCGATGGAAGTCCGCCAGCGCCTGCAAAAAGCCCGCCCCGAAACGCTGGGGCAGGCGGCACGACTGCAAGGCATTACTCCGGCCGCGATCTCGGTGCTGCTGGTGTATGCCAAGCGTGGCTTCAAGCCTGACGAACAAAAGCAAAGCGCATGACCTTGCAAACCCAGCTCGCAGCCGGAATTGCCGCCATCGGTCTGGCCCTGCCTGAAGGCGCCGAGGCGAAACTGCTGGCTTATCTGGCGCTGCTGGATAAATGGAACCGGGTGTACAACCTGACGGCGGTGCGTGATGCCGAGCGCATGGTGAGCCATCATGTGCTGGATTCTCTGGCGGCGGTGCCGTTTTTTCAGGGCGGCTGTCCTGATTTGATTCGTGTACTCGACGTCGGCAGCGGCGGCGGCTTGCCCGGCATCCCGCTTGCGATTGCGCGGCCGGAATTGCATGTGACCCTGATCGACAGCATCGCCAAGAAGACGGCATTTCTGCTGCAGGCCAAGGCCGAACTGGGCTTGGCCAATCTGAACGTGGTCACCAGCCGGGTGGAGGATTTTCGCCCGCCGACCGAATTCGACCTCATTACGTCACGTGCGTTTTCCGACCTCAAGGAGTTCGTCACGCTGACGCGTCATCTGCTCAAACCCAGCGGCCACTGGCTGGCGATGAAGGGGCTGATGCCGCACGAAGAGATCGCATCCTTGCCAGACTGGGTGAAAGTGAGCGCTAACCATGCGCTTGCTGTCCCGGGGCTGGAAGCAAGCCGTCATTTGATTGTTCTGGAGCCTGTCGTATGAGTCGAATCCTGGCGATTGCCAACCAAAAAGGCGGCGTCGGCAAGACGACGACAGCGGTGAATCTGGCCGCAAGCCTGGCCGAACTCGGACAGCGCGTGCTGCTGGCCGACCTTGATCCGCAGGGCAACGCGACCATGGGCGCGGGCATCGAAAAGCGCACCGCGCTGCCGACGGTGTACCAGATTCTGCTCAACCAGGTGACTGTCAGTGACGCGCGGGTGCGTTCCAAACCCGGGCATTTCGACGTGATTCCGGCCAACCGCGAACTGGCGGGAGCGGAAATCGATCTGGTGAATCTGGATCAGCGCGACATGCGCCTGAAGGCCGCACTGGAATTGGTAGCGGATGAATACGATTTCATTCTGATGGATTGCCCGCCGACGCTGAATCTGCTGACCGTCAATGCGTTTGCTGCGGCCGAATCGGTGCTGATTCCGATGCAGTGCGAGTATTACGCGCTGGAAGGGCTGACCGATTTGGTTGCCACCATCAAGAAGGTCAAGCAGCGGCTGAATCCGGCCATCCAGATCGAAGGCTTGCTGCGCGTGATGTTTGATCCGCGCAGCACGCTGGCGCAGCAGGTGTCCGATCAGATCAAGCAGCATTTCGGCGACAAGGTCTACGACACCGTGATCCCGCGCAACGTGCGGCTGGCCGAGGCGCCCAGCCACGGCTTGCCGGTGCTGGCCTACGACCGCCAGTGCAAGGGCGCGAAAGCCTATATGGAATTGGCCGAAGAAACGCTCAAGCGTGCCGGTCTGACAGCAAGGGAGAAAATACATGGCTAGACTCAAGGGATTGGGACGCGGGCTCGACGCGCTGCTCGGCGGCGAGAACAACACTGCGCCGCCACAGGGCGAGTTGCGCATGATGAATGTGTCGCAACTCGCGCCCGGCAAGTATCAGCCGCGCACGCAGATGGACAGCGAATCGCTGCAGGAACTGGCCGATTCGATCCGCGCGCAGGGCTTGATGCAGCCGATCCTGGCGCGCGAAATAGCGGATGGGTTCGAGATCATCGCCGGTGAGCGGCGCTGGCGCGCTGCGCGCTTGGCGGGGCTGAACGAAGTGCCGGTGTTGCTGCGTGAAGTGGCCGACGACGCGGTGGCTGCGATGGGTCTGATCGAAAACATCCAGCGCGAAGACCTCAATGCCATCGATGAAGCGCATGGCTTGCAGCGTCTGATCCACGAATTTGGCATGACCCACGATTCGGTGGCGCAAGCGGTGGGCAAATCGCGCGCGGCCGTGTCTAATTTGCTTCGGCTGCTGAACCTGTCGCGCCCGGTGCAGGACATGCTGACCGCCGGCTTGATTGAAATGGGCCACGCCCGCGCACTGTTGCCACTGAGTGCGGGCGTTCAGCGCGAACTGGCGCACGAAGTCGAAACCCGCGGTTTGTCGGTGCGCGAGGTCGAGCGCCGCGTGGCCCGTTTGAAAGAACCTGCCGCCACGCCCGCGCCATCGGCGGTCTCGCGCGATCTGTTGCGGCTGGAAGAAAGCCTGTCCGACGCGCTGGGAATGACAGCCCGCGTGCAGGCGAACAAGCAGGGCAAAGGCCGCCTTACCCTGAGTTTTTCCAGTCACGCCGAACTGCAGGGCTTGCTGGAGAAACTGGGCATCGCGCTGTAAGAGCGTTTCAACCTTGTGAAGGAGGGCTGCATGCAAGCGGTGTCAGCACAGGTAACCGTGATGCCTTCTGGGCACACCTTCACAATCGAAGGCAATGACACGATTTTGCAGGCTGCGTTGCGCGCCGGCATCCCGCTCAACTATGGCTGTAATGGCGGTAATTGCGGCGACTGTCTGGCGCGACTGGTGTCAGGCCAGGTCAGCAAGATTCATCCGCATGACTTTTTGATTAAGGAAGCGGACAAGGTCAAAGGCGCGCTGTTGATGTGTGCGTACACAGTGCTCAGCGATCTTGTGATTGAGGCCAACGTTGCGGGCGCCGATGATATTCCGCAGCAGACCATTGCCACCCGGGTGATGGCCATCGACCCCATCGACGAGCATGTTCTGGTCCTGCATCTGATGACGCCGCGCAGCCAGCGTTTGCGTTTTCTGGCCGGACAGTCGGTCAGGCTGGCGGTCGGCGACGCGGTTGGTGATTACTACATTGCCAGCTGTCCCTGTGAAGACCGCCATATCGAGCTGCATATCCGCCGTGACCAGCAGGCCTTTTCCGGCCAAGCGTTCACAGGCTTGAGCAAGGAAGATGCCGTCACATTGACCGGCCCGACTGGCGGATTTGTGATCAAGCTGGATTCGCGCCGCCCCATTATCTTCGTGGCATGGGATGACGGTTTTGCGCCGATTAAAAGCCTGATCCAGCATGCCATGTCGCTGGAGGTGGCGGAGAGCATGCATCTCTACTGGCTGACCGATGAGCTTGCACATTATCAGGAAAACTATGTGCGTTCGCTGGCCGACGCGCTGGATGTCTTTGATTACAAAATGATGCGTGCGGACGCCGATCCAGCCCAATTGGCCGAGCGTGTTCTCGCTGACCACCCGGATCTCACCCGTTGCGACATTTATGCAGCGGGCCCGGCGGAGTTTCTGGGCTATCTGCGCGCAGGCGCATTAGCCAGACATTTATCAATTTTGGGTTGGCATGAGGAAGTGATGTGAACGGCGCGACAATTGTGATGCTTGGTGTGTGTCCACGCACATGAAAACGCTGCTCAAGCGCTTGCACTACCGTCTGTGGCGCGATGGCCACGACACCCTGCCAGCCGGGCATGCGCTGCCGCTGCGATTGGTGCGTGCACTGGTGCTGTCGATCCGCGACATCACGGGCGAGCGCCTGAATCTGCGAGCGATGAGCCTGGTATACACCACGTTGTTGTCGCTGGTGCCGCTACTGGCAGTGAGTTTCTCTGTACTCAAGGCGTTTGGCGTGCATAACGCCGCACGCCCGACTTTGCTCAATCTGCTTGCGCCGCTGGGCAAGGACAGTGTGCTGGTGGTGGATCAGATCACCGCTTTTGTGGACAACATCGAAGTGGGCGTGCTCGGCGTAGTGGGCGTGGCCTTGTTGCTTTACACCGCAGTATCGCTGGTGCAAAAGGTCGAGCAGGGCTTCAACGAAGTATGGCGCGTGCGTCGTGAACGTACTTTTGCGCAACGTTTCAGCAATTATCTGTCGGTCATTTTTACTGCGCCGGTGCTGCTGTTTGCCATCGTCAGCATCGGGGCATCGGTCTTCAATGACGCCATATTTGCCTGGATTGGCGTGAGTGGTGCCCTGGCCGATGGCCTGCGCGTGCTGCAAGGCATGCTGCCACTACTGATTCTGGTTGCCGTGTTCACCTTTATCTATTCACTGGTGCCCAACACCCGCGTGCGTACCATGCCGGCCATCACCGGGGCGATTGTTGCTGCGTTGTTGTGGGAGGCCTCCGGCGTGCTGTTCGCGCGCTTTGTTGCGGAATCAACCAATTACGTGGCGGTGTATTCCGGCTTCGCCATCGTCATTGTGTTCATGGTGTGGATCTACGTCATCTGGCTCATCCTGCTGTTCGGCGCCTGCGTCGCCTTTTATATGCAGAACCCCGGCTATAGCCCCGGCCATGATGGTGACGGCGAACTCAGCCCGCGCCAGCGTGAACGCATTGCGCTGGCCGCGCTGGGCCAGCTCGCCCTT
>JAABQE010000263.1 GCA_011391655.1 Hydrogenophilales bacterium | reverse complement strand
TCGCGCAATCGCACCACCGGCGGCAGCGGGCTGGGTCTGGCCATTGCCCGCCAGCTGGCCGAAACCCAGGGCTGGACCGTCGCCCTTAAACCGCGCGTCGGCGGCGGCACCAGCGCCTGGCTGGCGATTCCCGGAGCCTAGCCCGCGAGCGATAGCTCCAACGCCCGCAACACCCGCCCGGCCAGCCAGGTCATCTCGTCTGGCGTGATTACATACGGCGGCATCAGGTAAACCGTGTGGCCGATCGGGCGCATGAATACCCCCTGCGCCAGCGCCTCAGCGTGAAAGCGGGTGGCGAAATCAGGAGCGGCGCCGGCCACGTCAAACGCCCAGATCATGCCCCGATGACGGAAATGGCGCACCTGTGTGTGAGCGACCACTTCTTCCAGGGCCGTTGTCATTTCGACAGACTTGACGCGGTTGGCGGCAATGACTTGGTCGTGCTCGAAGATGTCAAGCACTGCCAGCGCCGCCCGGCAGGCGAGCGGGTTGCCGGTATAGGAATGCGAATGGAGGAAGCCGCGCGCGGTGGCATCATCGTAAAACGCGGCGTAGATCGCATCCGTAGTCAGCACGGCTGACAGCGGCAGATAGCCGCCGGTGATGCCTTTGGACAGGCAGATGAAGTCGGGCCGGATGCCTGCCTGTTCGCAGCCGAACATCGTACCCGTCCGGCCAAACCCAACGGCGATCTCGTCGGCAATCAGATGCACGCCGTAACGATCACACAGTTCTCGCGCCCGGGTGAGGTACGCTGGGTGATAAATCGCCATCCCCGTCGCGCCCTGCACCAGCGGCTCGACGATGAAGGCGGCGGTGGTGGCAGCGTGTTCGGCCAGATGGGCTTCCAGCGCCCCGGCGCAACGCAGCGCAAAGGCTTCGGCGGATTCGCCCGGCTCGGCCAGCCGCGCGTCGGGCGTCGGCACCTGCACCGAATGCCTGAGCAAGGGCGCGTAGGTATCCTTGAATAGGGGAATATCGGTCACTGACAGCGCGCCGACGGTTTCGCCGTGATAGCCGTTTTGCAGGCTGATGAAACCGTTCTTTTTCGCCTGGCCTGCGTTAAGCCAGAAGTGAGCGCTCATTTTCAGCGCGATTTCGGTGGCCGACGCGCCATCCGAACCGTAGAACGCGTGGCCCAGTCCGGTCAGCACAGCCAGCCGTTCCGACAGCTCGACCACCGGCGCATGGGTCGCCCCCGCCAGCATCACATGCTCGATTTTGCCGAGCTGGTCGGTGATCGCCGCGTTGATGCGCGGGTTGCAGTGGCCGAACAGATTGACCCACCAGCTCGAGATTGCGTCAAAGTAGCGCCGGCCGTCGGTATCGATCAGCCATGCCCCTTCGCCGCGGGCGATCGCCAGTGGTGGTGCGGCTTCCAGCTGCTTCATCTGGGTGCAGGGGTGCCAGACGGCGGCGCGGGTGCGCCCAATCAGGTTATTTGCCCCCAAATCATTCATTTAAATTATCCCTGCCCTTGAAATTGTCACAGTGCGCCCCTACTATTAGCACTCGACGGCGATGAGTGCTAACAACTCGGTCGCCGCTTCTATTTTTGTCGGCTCCAAAGAGCCGCCTGTTACGCAACGTAATTGAAACTTTAGGCAATGGAGACTTTGCAATGAAAATCCGTCCTCTGCACGACCGAGTGATTGTTAAACGCATGGAAGAAGAGCGCAAGACCGCTTCCGGCATCGTGATCCCCGACGCAGCAACCGAAAAACCCGACCAGGGCGAAATCATCGCCGTCGGCACCGGCAAAAAAGACGACCAGGGCAAGCTGATCCCGCTCGATGTGAAAGTCGGCGACCGCGTGCTGTTCGGCAAATATGCCGGCCAGACCGTCAAGGTCGACGGCGACGAGCTGCTGGTGATGCGCGAAGAAGACATCATGGGCGTGGTTGAGAAGTAATCGCTTCAGCGTAAGCAAGTACTCACAACACCGTTCCAACCGAATTAAATTCAGGAGTTAAAACATGGCTGCAAAAGACGTACGTTTTGGTGATTCCGCACGTCACCGCATGGTGGCAGGTGTCAATATTCTGGCTGACGCCGTTAAAGTAACCCTGGGCCCGAAAGGCCGCAACGTGGTGCTCGACCGTTCCTACGGCGCACCGACCGTGACCAAGGACGGCGTATCCGTCGCCAAGGAAATCGAGCTGAAGGACAAGCTGGAGAACATGGGCGCGCAGATGGTCAAGGAAGTCGCTTCCAAGACCTCCGATGTGGCCGGTGACGGCACCACCACGGCAACCGTGCTGGCGCAGTCCATCGTCAACGAAGGCATGAAATTCGTTGCTGCCGGGATGAACCCGATGGATCTGAAGCGCGGCATCGACAAGGCCGTGATCGCCATTGTCGGCGAACTGAAGAAAATGTCGGTCCCCTGCACCAGCAGCAAGGAAATCGCCCAGGTCGGCGCGATCTCCGCCAACTCGGATTCGTCGATCGGCGACATCATCGCCTCGGCGATGGACAAGGTCGGCAAAGAAGGCGTGATTACGGTTGAAGACAGCTCGGGTCTGGAAAACGAGCTCGACGTAGTGGAAGGCATGCAGTTTGACCGCGGCTACCTGTCGCCCTACTTCATCAACAACCCCGACAAGCAGATGGCGTTGCTGGAAGACCCGTTCGTCCTGCTGTACGACAAGAAGATCTCCAACATCCGCGACCTGCTGCCCATACTGGAGCAAGTGGCCAAGGCCGGCAAGCCGCTGATGATCGTGGCTGAAGATGTCGACGGCGAAGCGCTCGCCACCCTGGTGGTGAACAACATTCGCGGCATCCTCAAAACCTGTGCCGTCAAGGCGCCGGGCTTTGGCGACCGTCGCAAGGCCATGCTGGAAGACATGGCCATCCTCACCGGCGGCACCGTGATCGCCGAAGAAGTCGGCCTGTCGCTGGAAAAAGCGCAACTGACTGATTTGGGTCGCGCCAAGCGCATCGAAATCGGCAAGGACAACACCATCATCATTGACGGTGCCGGTGCTGCCGAAGCGATCAAAGGCCGTATCGCCCAGATCAACAAGCAAATCGACGAAGTCACCTCCGACTACGACAAAGAGAAGCTGCAAGAGCGCAAAGCCAAGCTGGCGGGTGGCGTGGCCATCATCAAAGTGGGCGCGGCGACTGAAGTCGAAATGAAAGAGAAAAAAGCTCGCGTCGAAGATGCGCTGCACGCCACCCGTGCCGCCGTTGAAGAAGGCATCGTCCCCGGCGGCGGCGTCGCGCTGCTGCGCGCCAAGGCTGTGGCTGCTGCAGTCAAGGGCGACAACCACGACCAGGACGCCGGCGTGAAGATTGTGCTGCGCGCCATCGAAGAACCGCTGCGCCAGATTGTCAAGAACTGTGGCGAAGAGGCTTCCGTGGTGGTCAACAAAGTGCTGGAAGGCAAAGGCAACTTTGGCTACAACGCCGGCACTGGCGAATACGGCGACATGGTGGCAATGGGCGTGCTCGACCCCACCAAGGTCACCCGCATCGCGCTGCAAAACGCCGCGTCGATCGCCAGCCTGATGCTGACCACCGACTGCATGGTCACCGACTTGCCAGATGACAAGCAAGGCGCTCCGATGGGCGGCGGCGATATGGGCGGCATGGGTGGTATGGGCGGCATGATGTAAGCATGGTTGTTGACGCTTCAGCGTCTTTACAACTACGGCCTACCCTCTGCGGGTAAAGCAGCAACGCTGCTTCAAGCCGTTCTAAAAGCCCCGCTTCGGCGGGGCTTTTTTATGGGCGCTTCCGCTATCATCATGGCTGAATTCCGAGGAGGTTTTGCCATGCAACGCGCCACCCGTGAACCTGTCCCCAGCGCCTGTCCATGCCCACACGCGTCGCAACCATCCCCTCACATCGAGGCGGGCGCATGATCCCCAGCCTGCCGCTTGCCAACAGTCTGCATCGCGCCACCCTGGACGCATTGCGGCGGCAGGCGCCCTTTTCCACGATGACGGAAGACGCGTTGCTGTGGCTGGTGCAGCGTTTGTCGGTGACGTATTACGCGCGTGACGCAGTGCTGCTGGAGCCCATCAACACGCCACCCGATGCCCTGTTCATCATCAAGCAGGGCACCGTGGCAGGCGCCACGGCCGAGGGCCACACGGTGCTGCAACTGGGCACGGGCGAGATGTTTCCGCTGGGCGCGCTGCTGGCCGGGCGCGGCGCGGCCAACCGTTATGTGGCGGCGACCGACACTTTTTGCTACACGCTGGCGGCGGGCGATTTTCATGCGCTGCTGGCGAAAAGCGCGGAGTTCAATGATTTCTGCACGCGCCGCATCGCCAGCCTGCTGGAGGAGTCGCAGCGCGCGGTGCAATCGGAATACGCGCTGGCGCTCGACGATGAAAGCCGCTTTGCGCGCCCGCTCGACAGCCTGATCCGGCGCGCCCCGCTGAGCACGCTGCCCGACACGCCGCTGGCCGATGCCCTGGCGGCGATGGACGCTGCGCGGATCGGCTCGGTGGTGATTATCGACGCCGACGGGCAGCCGCTCGGCATCCTCACACTGAAGGATGTGCTGGCCCGCGTGACGCTGGCAGGGGTGCCGCTTGCTGCACCCATTTCAAGCGTGATGACGCCGAATCCGGCGACGCTCTCCACCGATGCGCCGGTAGCGGATGCGCTGGTGCTGATGGCGCGTCAGGGTATTCATCACATCCCGCTGGTCAGGGCGGGACGGCTGGCCGGCGTGGTGTCGGAAAAGGACATCTTTGCCCTGCGCCGCCTGTCGGTGGAAGGCATCACCTCGGCGCTGTCGCGCGCCGATGATCCGGCGCGCCTGCCCGCCCTGGCGCAGGACATCGGCGATCTGGTGCACAGCCTGCTGGCGCAGGGGATGGATGCGGAAAACCTCACAACGATCATCTCCAGCCTGAATGATCGCGTGACCGAACGCATCATCGCGCTGGAAAGCGAAACCGACCACGCGCTCAACGGATTGCGCTGGTGCTGGATGGCGCTCGGCTCGGAAGGCCGCATGGAGCAGACGCTTGCCACCGATCAGGACAACGCGCTGATTTTTCATGCGGCCGACGCGACCCAGCGCAGCGCGTTGCTGGCGTTTGCCGAGCGCGTCAATGCGCGCCTCGACGCCTGCGGGTTCCCTCTGTGCAAGGGCGGCATCATGGCAGGCAATCCCAAGTGGTGCCTGTCGGCGGCCGACTGGCAGCGTCAGTTCGCGGAATGGATCGACCATGGCAGCCCCGAGGCGCTGCTGCATGCCAGCATCTTTTTCGATTTTCGGCCGTTGGCCGGCGACGCCACGCTGGCGCTCGAACTGCGCGCCTGGCTGAATCGTGCGGCGCAGAAGAATCCGCGCTTCCTTCACCAGATGGCCGGCAACGCCCTGCGCAACCGCCCGCCGCTCGGCGTGGTGCGCGATTTTGTGCTGTCGGACGACGACGCCCACCCGCATACGCTTGATCTCAAACTCAACGGTGCGACCCCTTTCGTCGATGCCGCGCGGATTTTCGCGCTCGCCGCGGGCAGCCCGCAGACCAACACCGCCAAGCGCTTGCGCGAAGCCGCTCAAGCACTGCACATTCCCGACAGCGAGCTGGCCGACTGGAACCGCGCGTTTCATTTCCTGCAACTGCTGCGGCTACGCCACCAGCACGGTCAGCAGCGCGCCGGCCAGACGCCCGACAACCACATCGATCCCGACACGCTGAACCCGCTCGACCGCCGCATTCTGAAAGAGGCGCTGCGTCAGGCACGCAAGGTGCAGGCGCGGCTGGCAATGGATTACAAACTGGTGTGATCTGGCCCTTTACCCAACCGGACTTGCCGGCGCTGGATGCCGCCAGCAGCGCGCGGCGCGCGGCGCTGCAACAACCGGCGATCGATCTGAAACAGCCGCTTGCCGCCATGCGCTGGGTCGCGGTCGACGTTGAAACCGGCGGGCTGGATGCCACGCGCGACCCCTTGCTGTCGATAGGCGCAGTGGTGATCGAACAGGGCCGCATCGTGCTGGCTCCCAGTCTGGAAGTGGGGCTCAAGCAGGTGGAGTCCACCGCTGCTGCCAACATTCTGATTCACGGCATCAGCGGCAGTGAGCAACGTGGCGGGCAGGCGCAGCCCTCAGCATTGCTCGACTGGATCGAGTTTGCCCAGGGCGCGCCGCGGGTAGCTTTTCATGCAGCCTTCGACCAGACCGTCCTGCAGCGTGAGGTGCGCGCGCAACTGGGCCTGTCTTCCAAGGCGACCTGGTTCGATGCCGCAGTGGTCGCGCCGCTTTTGTTTCCCGCCGCTGCGCCGCGCTGCCGTCATCTCGACGACTGGCTGGCGCACTTTGGCATCGCCGTGTACGCGCGACATGGCGCGCTGGCCGACGCCTACGCAACTGCCGAATTATGGCTGGTGCTGCTGGCCGCTGCAGAGCGCGAAAACATCCGCACTGCCCACCAGCTTCAACGCCTGCTCCGCGCCCGGCGCTGGCTGTCAGCACATTAGCGCTTGCTAATCTGTTTGAAGCCGGCTCAACAAGTCCTTAGACTCCTCGCACGCGCAATAAAAACAACACGGCGTGCCCCCCTATCTCACGTCCAACGGAGGATTTGCCATGCAGTTGTCAGAAAGACATCAGGAGTACTGGCGCAAGAATCTGCAGCTCACCGCAGTGTTGCTCGCCATCTGGTTCGTGGTGACGTTTGTCGTCATTTACTTCGCCCCCCAGCTGAACGAAATCGTCATCATGGGTTTCCCCTTCGCCTTCTACATGGCGGCCCAGGGTTCACTCATCATCTATGTCCTCGTCATCTGGTTTTATGCCCATCGCATGAACCAGCTGGACAAGGAATTCGGCGTTCACGAGGGAGATGAAGAATGAGCACCCAAACCCAAAGCCAGTTCTTCCAGCAACTCAAGAAGTACTACACGTTTTACACCGGCGGCTTTATCGCCTTCGTCATCGTGCTCGCGATACTGGAGCAGATGGGGCTGGCACCGAAATACATCGGCTACATCTTCCTCGCCGCCACCATCATGCTGTATGCGGGCATCGGCATCATGTCGAAAACCGCCGACGTGTCGGAATACTACGTTGCCGGACGCCGCGTACCGGCGCTGTTCAATGGCATGGCGACCGGCGCCGACTGGATGTCGGCGGCGTCCTTCATCGGTATGGCCGGCACGCTGTATCTGAGCGGGTTTGACGGCCTGGCCTTCATCCTGGGCTGGACCGGCGGCTATGTGCTGGTGGCGCTGCTGCTCGCGCCC
>JAABQE010000262.1 GCA_011391655.1 Hydrogenophilales bacterium | reverse complement strand
TGGCCGAAGTTCGCACCCGCCGCCCGGATGGTCGGCACGATGCCATGCCAGGCGGCGGGTGTGAGGTGAAAATTGATGAACCACGCACCGGCGATTTCGGCCTTGGCAATCAGGGGCGACGCGGGCAGCGCGTCCAGAATCAACTGCGCCAGTTCACGCGGATTGCGCTTCAGCGGGCGCGCCAACTGCATCGCCGCATTGCTGGAAAAATCGCCGTGCGCGGTGTTTTTCGGACGCTCAAGTTCGAGCGTGAGCACGGTGTCAGGCACCACGCAGGCGAGAGCATCCTGCAACAGGGTAACCAGTGAATCTTTAAGCGAAAAACCGTGGGGCATGCGGACGGAGACGCGTTGCGTCGCCTCGAGTTTGCAAATGAGAGCGGCGATTATAGCGCCGCGCCGGGTGCGCGCGGGTACCCGGTAACGCGCATCGCCATCAGCGGAATTGCGGCTCCCTTATGCTACATTCCGCCCCATTACAGGCGTTTACGCACTGACGGCGCTGCCAGACACGTGATAACTGCGCGTGGAGAGTGGCGACGATTGGATACGGTTTTCATGCCTGCCCTGGCGGCAGCGAGAAGCAGGTTTCACAACACATGGACATTTTCCTGCAACAACTCATCAACGGCCTGGTGCTGGGCAGCGTATACGCGCTGGTGGCGCTCGGCTACACCATGGTGTACGGCATTCTCGAACTCATTAATTTCGCCCACGGCGAAATCACCATGATGGGCGCGATGGTGGCGCTGGCGGTGGTCGGCGCACTGGCATTGGCCGCACCCGGTTTGCCGGGCGGGGTGATCTTGCTGGCAGGCCTGGCCGTCGCCATTCCGGTATGCATGGCGCTGGGGATGCTGATCGAGCGGGTCGCTTATAGGCCGCTGCGCAATGCGCCGCGGCTCGCCCCGCTGATCACGGCGATTGGCGTGTCGATCATTTTGCAAAACATCGCCATGCTGGTGTGGGGCAAGCAGTACATTCCCTTCCCGCCGATCCTGCCGCAAGGCCGCCATGACCTCCTCGGCGCCACCATCAGCGACACCCAGATCGCCATTCTCCTGCTGGCGGTGCTGATCATGCTGACGCTGATTCTGGTGGTGCAAAAAACCCGCCTCGGCCGCGCCATGCGTGCCACTGCGCAATCGCGGCAGGTGGCCAGCCTGATGGGCGTCGATGTGAACCGGGTGATCGCGTCCACCTTCGTCATCGGTTCGGCGCTGGCCGCCATCGCAGGCGTCATGGTGAGCGCCTACTACGGCCTTGCCCACTATTACATGGGGTTTTTGCTCGGACTCAAGGCGTTTTCTGCTGCGGTGCTGGGCGGCATCGGCAATCTCGGCGGGGCGATGCTGGGCGGTCTGTTGCTGGGGCTGATCGAATCGTTTGGCGCCGGCTACATCGGCGATCTGACCGGCGGCTTCCTCGGTAGCCATTACCAGGATGTGTTCGCGTTTTTTGTGCTGATCGCGGTGCTGGTGTTCCGCCCCTCTGGCTTGCTGGGTGCACGGGTGGTCGAGCGTGCTTGATTCGAATCTGCTGCGCTCTCGCTGGTTCAGCTTCGGCCTGCTGGCGCTGGGGCTGGCCTTGCTGCCCTTCCTGATCGATGCCGGGCTGGGGCGCTCGTGGGTGCGCCTGCTCGATCTGGCGCTGCTGTATGTGATGCTGGCGCTGGGGCTGAATATCGTCGTCGGCTATGCTGGCCTGCTCGACCTCGGCTACGTCGCGTTTTATGCCCTCGGCGCCTACGTTTACGCCTGGCTCGCCAGTCCGCACTTTGGCCTGCACTTGCCGTTCTGGGCCATCCTGCCGCTGGGTGCGGCGCTCGCCGGCATGTTCGGCGTATTACTCGGTGCGCCGACGCTCCGGTTGCGCGGCGATTATCTCGCCATCGTCACGCTGGGGTTTGGCGAGATCATCCGCATTTTCATGAACAACCTCAACGCGCCGTTCAACCTAACCAACGGTCCGCAAGGCATCAACCTGATCGACCCGGTGCGCCTCGGCAGCACCAGCCTGAGCCAGCCGCTCACCGTGTTCGGCTACACCCTGAGCGGCGCCCACCTGACCTATTACCTGTTTTTGGTGCTGGTCATGGCGGTGATCTTCATCTCGATGCGGCTGGAAAATTCGCGCATCGGCCGCGCCTGGGTAGCAATCCGCGAAGACGAGATCGCCGCCGCCGCGACCGGCATCAACACGCGCAATCTCAAGTTGCTGGCGTTTGCCATGGGCGCCACCTTCGGTGGTCTGGCGGGCGGGCTGTTCGCCAGCTTCCAGGGCTTCATCAGCCCCGAATCCTTCAACCTGATGGAGTCGATCATGATTCTGTGCATGATCGTGCTCGGGGGCATGGGGCATATTCCCGGCGTGATTTTCGGCGCGGTGGTACTGACCTTGTTGCCCGAAGCCCTGCGCTACACTGGCGAGTGGCAGCGCAGCGTATTTGGCCAGATCTACATCGACCCGGCGGACTTGCGCATGCTGCTGTTCGGTATCGCGCTGGTGGCAGTGATGCTGTATCGCCCAGCCGGACTGATCCCCTCGGCACGCCGGCGCCAGGAATTCGCTGACGCCAAAACATGAGTGTGCTGCTGACCGTTTCGGGTGTGAGCAAGGCGTTTGGTGGCTTGCAGGCCTTGTCGGATGTTTCGCTGAGCGTCAACTCAGGCGAAATTTTCGGCCTGATCGGCCCCAATGGCGCGGGCAAAACCACCTTGTTCAACGCGCTCACCGGTCTGTACACGATCGACTCCGGCGAGATTTATCTCAAAGACAGCCGCCTGCGCGACACGCGCCTCGACAATCGCGCGCCGCATCAAGTGCTGAAAGCCGGTCTGGCACGCACCTTCCAGAACATCCGCCTGTTCGCCGAAATGACCGCGCTCGAAAATGTGCTGGTCGGCCGCCATGCGCGCACCACCAGCGGCGTCATCGGCGCGGTACTGCGCCTGCCCGCCACCCGCCGCGAAGAAGCCGACTCGCATGCGCGCGCCCATGCCTTGTTAAAGCGCGTGGGCATTGAGCAGCATGCCAACCGGCTGGCAAAAAACCTGCCCTATGGTGACCAGCGGCGACTCGAAATCGCCCGCGCGCTGGCGACCGAACCAAGCCTGTTGGCGCTCGACGAACCCGCCGCCGGGATGAACCCGGCCGAGCGCAGCGCACTGCGCGAACTGCTGCTGCTACTGCAGGCCGACGGCCTGACCCTGCTGTTGATCGAACATGATGTGAAACTGGTCATGGGCCTGTGCACCCGGCTGGCCGTGCTCGACTACGGCGTAAAAATCGCCGAAGGCACGCCCGATGTGGTCAGCCGCGATCCCAAGGTCATCGCCGCTTACCTGGGAGATGAGGCGATATGAGTCCGCTCCTGTCGGTCAAACAGTTATCCGTCGCCTACGGCGGCATCCAGGCCGTGCGCAATCTCAGCCTCGACGTGGCACAGGGCGAAATGGTCTGCCTCATCGGTGCCAACGGCGCAGGCAAAACCACAGCCCTCAAAGCCCTCAGCGGCCTCATCGCAGCGCAGTCTGGCAGCATTCAATTAGATGGCCAGACGCTCAACGGCCTGCCCGCGCACGCCATCGCGCGACACGGCATGGCGCTGGTGCCGGAAGGGCGCGGCGTGTTCCCGCGCATGTCGGTGGCCGAAAACCTGATGATGGGTGCGTATAGCCGCACCGACCGCGCCGCAATCGCCCGCGACCTCGATCAGGTCTACGCCCTGCTGCCACGCCTGACCGAGCGCCGCGCCCAGCTTGCCGGATTGCTGTCTGGCGGCGAACAGCAAATGCTGGCACTGGGGCGCGCGATGATGGCGCGCCCGCGCCTGTTGTTGCTCGACGAGCCGAGCATGGGGCTGGCGCCGCTGATGGTGCAGGCGGTGTTCGACATCATTCGCCAGATTGCCGCAAGCGGCGTCGCCGTGCTGCTGATCGAGCAAAACGCCCATTTGGCGCTGAAAACCTGCGCCCGTGGTTATGTGCTCGAAACCGGGATGATCACCCTCAGCGGCAACGCCACAGAACTTGCCGCCAACCCGGCAGTACGGCACGCCTACCTGGGCGAAGCCTGAGTCAAGCCAGGCGAACGCCAAATTCCACCCAACACGTCGGCTTCATCCCATAAGCCCTTCCGCCCCACGAATAAAAACATTTGAATCTCCGGCTGCTGACACGGCACGCACACAAGACCGCGTAAGCCCCGGATAGCCAAGCCTTTTCCATGCTTCGGTCGTCAGCTTGCCTCCGTCAGCCTTGCTGACGGATAATTGAGGTTTTACGTAGTCTGCCCAAGTTGTCTGCCGACCGCTTTCCGGGCGACTACCCAAGCCAGTTTTTTTAGCCCTAAGGGAACGCAATGCCAACCCGTAAAGACCTTGCCAATGCCATCCGTGCACTCTCGATGGATGCAGTCGAAAAAGCCAAATCCGGTCACCCCGGCGCCCCGATGGGCATGGCTGAAATCGCGGAAACGCTGTGGAATCACCATATGCGCCACAACCCGACCAACCCGAAGTGGGCTGACCGTGACCGCTTTGTGTTGAGCAACGGCCACGGCTCCATGCTGATTTACTCACTGCTGCATCTGACCGGTTACGACCTGTCGATTGAAGACATCAAGCAGTTCCGCCAGTTGCATTCCAAGACCCCAGGTCACCCCGAGTATGGTTACGCGCCCGGCATTGAGACGACCACCGGCCCCCTCGGCCAGGGCATCACCAATGCGGTTGGTATGGCCATGGCAGAAAAAGTGCTTGCCGCCGAATTCAACAAGCCCGGCCACACCATCGTCGATCACCACACCTACGCGTTCATGGGTGATGGCTGCATGATGGAAGGCATCTCGCACGAAGCCTGTGCGCTGGCCGGCACCTGGAAGCTGAACAAGCTGATCGCGTTCTGGGACGACAACGGCATCTCGATCGACGGTCACGTCGAAAACTGGTTTACCGACGACACCGCCAAGCGCTTTGAGGCTTACGGTTGGAACGTGGTCGCCGGCGTCGATGGTCATGATGTCGTCGCACTCGAAGCTGCCATCCAGAAGGCCAAGGCCAGCGCCGACAAACCGACGCTGATCTGCTGCAAAACCGTCATTGGCAAGGGTTCGCCCAACAAGGAAGGCACCCACGACGTGCATGGTGCAGCGCTGGGCCACGACGAAATCGAAGCCACCCGCAAGCACATTGGCTGGACCCATCCCGCATTCGAAATCCCCGCCGACATCTACGCCGGCTGGGATGGCAAGACCAAGGGTCAAGGGCTGGAGACGCTGTGGAACAACAAGTTTGCCGAATACAAAGCTGCGTTCCCGGCCGAAGCAGCCGAATTTGAACGCCGCATGAAGGGCGAACTGCCCGCCAACTTCAAGGCGCACGTGGCCGAGAAACTGGCTGCCATCAACACCAAGGCTGAAACCGTCGCCACCCGCAAGGCATCGCAAATCGCGATCAATGCGCTGGCGCCCGCGCTGCCTGAGTTCCTCGGTGGCTCTGCCGACCTCACCGGTTCCAATTTGACCAACTGGGAAGGCTGTCACACGGTGCGCCACGGCAACCCCGGCAACTACATCAGCTACGGCGTGCGTGAGTTCGGCATGGCCGCGATCATGAACGGCATGGCATTGCACGGCGGCCTGCTGCCGTTCGGCGGCACCTTCCTGATGTTCTCGGAATACTCGCGCAACGCCATCCGCATGGCCGCGCTGATGAAACAGCGCGTGATCCACGTGTTCACCCACGACTCGATCGGCCTCGGCGAAGACGGCCCGACCCACCAGCCGGTGGAGCAGACCGCCACCCTGCGCATGATCCCGAACATCGACGTCTGGCGTCCCTGTGACACCGTTGAGACGATGGTCGGCTGGGCGCATTCGGTCGAGCGCACCGACGGCCCCACCTGCCACATCCTCAGCCGCCAGAACCTGCCCTTCATGGCGCGTGACGCCGCCACCCTGGCCAATATCTCCAAGGGCGGTTACGTGCTGAAAGATGCCGCAGGCGCCAAGGCCATCATCATCGCCACCGGCTCCGAAGTCGAACTCGCGATGAAAGCCGCTGATGCCCTGGCTGCCGAAGGTGTGCCGGTGCGCGTGGTCTCGATGCCGTCAACCAATACCTTTGATCGTCAGGACGCTGCCTACAAGGCCAGCGTGTTGACCAAAGGCCTGCCGCGCGTGGCGGTCGAAGCCGGTGTCACCGACTTCTGGCGCAAGTACGTGGGCCTCGAAGGCGCTGTGATCGGCATCGACAGCTTTGGCGAATCCGCCCCGGCACCGGCGCTGTACAAGCACTTCGGCATCACGACCGAAGCTGTGGTCGCTGCGGTAAAAGGCGTTCTGTAAATCCCCTGGGATCAGGGGCCAGGATTCAGGATTCAGGGATGGTGCGGGCAAAGCCCGCGTCTTACCCTGGCCCCTGACCCCTGAATCCTGACCCCTAATTATTTTCATTTTAGGAGACTGCAAAATGGCAATTAAAGTAGGCATCAACGGTTTTGGCCGCATCGGCCGCATGGCTTTCCGCGCAATTGCGAAGGATTTCCCCGAAATCGAAGTGGTCGCGATCAACGACCTGCTCGACCCCGATTACCTGGCTTACATGCTGAAATACGACTCGGTGCACGGCCGTTTCAACGGTGATGTGTCGGTCAGCGGCAACAACCTGGTCGTCAACGGAAAAACCGTTCGCCTGACCGCCGAGCGCGATCCCGCGAACTTGAAGTGGAACGAAGCAGGCGCCGACATCGTGATCGAATGTACCGGCTTCTTCCTCGACGACGAGACTTGCCAGAAGCACATCGCTGCTGGCGCGAAAAAAGTCGTGATGAGCGCACCGTCCAAAGATGCGACCCCGATGTTCGTGTACGGCGTCAACCACGACACCTACGCCGGTCAGGCGATTGTGTCCGCTGCGTCCTGCACCACCAACTGCCTGGCACCTGTTGCCAAGGTGTTGAACGACAACTGGGGCCTGAAGCGCGGCCTGATGACCACCGTTCACGCTGCCACCGCAACCCAGAAAACCGTTGACGGCCCGTCGATGAAAGACTGGCGCGGCGGCCGCGGCATTCTCGAAAACATCATCCCGTCTTCCACTGGCGCTGCCAAAGCCGTGGGCGTGGTATTGCCCGCCCTCAAAGGCAAGTTGACCGGCATGGCATTCCGCGTGCCGACCTCCGACGTGTCGGTGGTTGACCTGACGGTTGAGTTGGACAAGCCCGCGACCTACGCCGAAATCTGTGCTGCGATGAAAGCCGCATCACAGGGCGCGATGAAGGG
>JAABQE010000261.1 GCA_011391655.1 Hydrogenophilales bacterium | reverse complement strand
GAATACCTGGAAGGCAAAACATTGCCGGCCGTTGCGATTCTGGAGGAACGTGCTAAAGCGTAAGCCGTAAACGGTAAACGGTGAGCGGATCTCGCTCACCGCTATGGCTCCCAACCGTTTACTCCTCACCGCTCACCGCTCACTCAATATGATCCGCAGAACCAAAATCGTCGCCACTCTTGGCCCCTCCTGTTCCGATGCCAAAACCCTGGACCGGATGATGGAAGCCGGCCTGGATGTGGTGCGCCTCAACTTTTCGCATGGCGTCGCACAGGATCATATCGACCGCGCCGAACTGGTGCGCTCGCTGGCGCGCACGCGTGGCCGTGCGGTTGGTGTGCTGGTTGACCTGCAGGGCCCGAAAATCCGCATCGGCAAGTTCCAGGACAACAAAATCACCCTGGCCAAGGGCGACGTCTTCATTCTTGACGCCGCCTGTGAGCTCGGCGACCAGACCCGTGTCGGTCTCGATTACAAGGAACTGCCGAATGACGTCAAGCGCGGCGTCACCCTGTTGCTGGACGACGGCCGCATCGAATTCTGGGTCGAGGAAGTCAAGGGCACGGAAATCATCTGCAAAGTGGTGCAAGGCGGCGTGCTGTCCAACAACAAGGGCATCAACCGCAAAGGCGGCGGCTTGTCCGCCGCTGCGCTCACCACCAAGGACATCGAAGACATCAAGACGGCTGCTGCCCTGAAGGCGGATTACCTCGCCGTGTCGTTCCCGCGTTGCGGCGCCGACATGCGCCAGGCCCGTGAACTCTTGCGCGCAGCCGGCGGCAAAAGCCTGCTGGTGGCCAAGATCGAGCGCACCGAAGCCATCGAGAACCTCGAAGAAATCCTCGAAGCGTCGGACGCCATCATGGTGGCGCGCGGCGACCTCGGCGTCGAAGTCGGCGATGCGGCAGTGCCCGCCCTGCAAAAACGCATGATCCGCATGGCGATCGAGCGCAACAAGGTGGTGATCACCGCCACGCAAATGATGGAATCGATGATTTCCAGCCCGATCCCCACCCGCGCCGAAGTGTCGGACGTGGCCAACGCCGTGCTCGACGGCACCGATGCAGTCATGCTGTCGGCCGAAACGGCTGCGGGCCAGTTCCCGGTCGAAGCCATCCAGGCGATGGACCGGGTCTGCCTCGAAGCCGAAAAGGAAACCGAACTGAAGTTCTCGGGCGAGCTCTTGATGAAGAGCTTCTTGCGCGCCGATGAGGCCATTGCGATGTCGGCCGTGTTCACCTCGGTGCACCTCAATATCAAGGCCATCGCTGCGCTCACCGAAACCGGCAATACCTGTTTGTGGATGAGTCGCCTGTCGACCCGGGTGCCGATCTACGCCTTGACACCCCAAGTTGAAACCCGTAGAAAAGTCACGCTTTTTCGCGGTGTCTACCCGATCAACCTGGTCACCGTCAGCAAGGAACGCGACGTGCTGCTGGCAGAGGCCGAAGAAGAACTGCGGCAACGCGGTGCCGTGCGTGATGGTGACCTGATTCTGCTCACCATTGGCGAGCCCATCGGGCAGTCTGGTGGCACCAATACCATGAAGATTGTCCGCGTGGGCGACTCGAAAAAATCCTGATTTCGCTGATTTTAAATAGCCCGCTGTAACTTTTTTAAACTAGGAGACTGTAAATGGCCCTGATTTCCCTTCGTCAATTGCTCGACCACGCTGCTGAAAACAGCTATGGCCTGCCCGCGTTCAACGTCAACAACATGGAGCAGGTCAAGGCCATCATGGAAGCCGCGGCTGCCGTGAACTCGCCGGTGATCCTGCAAGGTTCCGCCGGTGCCCGTTCCTACGCTGGCGAGCCCTTCCTGCGCCACCTGATCCTGGCCGCGATCGAAATGTATCCGCAGATTCCAATCTGTATGCACCAGGACCACGGCGCATCGCCCAGCATTTGCTTCCGCTCGATCCAGTCAGGCTTCAGCTCGGTGATGATGGACGGCTCGCTGAAGGAAGACGGCAAGACCCCCGCCACCTATGAATACAACGTTGCCACCACCGCCAAAGTGGTTGACATGGCGCACGCTGTGGGCGTTTCGGTCGAAGGCGAACTGGGCTGCCTCGGCTCGCTTGAAACCGGCATGGCCGGCGAAGAAGACGGCCACGGCGCCGAAGGCGCACTGGATCACAGCCAGTTGCTGACCGACCCCGACGAAGCCGCTGATTTCGTCAAGAAAACCCGCGTGGATGCGCTGGCCATCGCCATCGGCACCTCGCACGGCGCCTACAAGTTCACCCGTCCGCCCACCGGCGACATTCTGGCGATCGACCGCGTCAAGGCGATTCACGCCCGTATCCCCAACACCCACCTGGTGATGCACGGTTCGTCTTCGGTGCCGCAGGAATGGCTGGCGATCATCAACAGCTTCGGCGGCGACATGGGTGAAACCTACGGCGTGCCGGTCTCCGAAATCGTCGAAGGCATCAAATACGGCGTGCGCAAGGTCAACATCGACACCGACCTGCGCATGGCATCGACCGGCGCGATCCGCAAGCACCTGGCCGAGAACACCTCCAACTTCGACCCGCGCAAATTCCTCAAGGAAGCCACCAAGGCCATGAGCGAGATTTGCCACAATCGTTTTGAAGCTTTCGGTGCTGCCGGCATGGCCAGCAAGATCACCAAGGTCTACAGCCTTGAAGACATGCAAAAACGCTACGACAAGGGCGAACTGGATCCCAAGATCAACTAATCGTTGATTGATTGAGATGAAAGGGACGCTGCAGCGTCCCTTTTTTATGGCCATCCGGAATGGGGCACGCTGGCCGCCCGGCAACGGCCATGGCATCATGAAACGCATGAATTCGGACCCATCAAGCGCCGCTGTTTTTGTTGCCCATGGCCTCACCAAGATCTACCGCATGGGCGAGGTCGAGGTGCATGCGCTGCGCGGCATCGACCTCACCCTCAATCGCGGCGAACTGGTGGTGTTGCTCGGCCCCTCGGGCAGCGGCAAGTCCACCCTGCTCAACATTCTGGGTGGGCTCGATGCCCCCAGCGGCGGCGAGGTCTACTATCTGGACCACAAGCTTACCGGCGCGTCTGAAACCGAGCTCACCCGCTTTCGCCGCGAGCATGTCGGCTTCGTGTTCCAGTTCTACAACCTGATTCCCAGCCTCACCGCGCGCGAGAACGTCGCTGCGGTGACCGAGATTTCGGCCGCGCCGATGCGCCCCGAAGACGCGCTGGCACTGGTTGGCCTGGGCAACCGCCTCGACCATTTTCCCGCGCAGCTGTCCGGCGGCGAGCAGCAGCGGGTGGCGATCGCCCGCGCAGTCGCCAAGAACCCGGTGGTGCTGCTGTGCGACGAACCCACCGGCGCGCTCGACTCCGCCACCGGCGTGGTGGTGCTCGAAGTGCTGGAAAAAGTGAACCGCGAACTCGGCACGCTGACCGTGCTGATCACCCACAACGCGGGTATTGCCGCCATGGCCGACCGCGTGATCCGCCTGTCCGACGGCCAGATCGCCGAGATACACAGCAACCCCACGAAGAAGGCAGCACGCGAGCTGTCCTGGTAAACCGGTCCAGCCAAACCATGCGCGCCCTCGACCGCAAACTGTTCCGGGATCTGTGGCATCTGCGCGGTCAGGTGCTGGCGATCGCGGCGGTGATCATGGGCGGCGTCGCCACCATGGTGATGTCGCTCTCCACCTACGATTCGCTGGTCACCACGCGCGATCGGTTTTACAGTGAATACCGCTTCGCTGAGGTGTTCGCCAGCCTGAAGCGCGCGCCTGATCCCGTGGCCGAGCGGCTGGCCGCGCTGCCCGGGGTGGAGCGCCTGGAGACGCGGGTGCGGGCCGGGGTGAAGCTCGAAGTGGCCGGATTCAGTGACCCCATCACCGGCCTGCTGCTGTCGCTGCCGGATGTCGGCGCGCCGCAGCTCAATGCGCTGCACCTCAAGCGCGGGCGCATGGTGCAGCCGTGGAGCACGGACGAGGTGGTGCTGTCCGACACCTTCGCCGATGCCCACCGCTTTCAGCCGGGCGACAGGCTTGCCGCCATCATCAACGGCAAGCGCAAAACGCTCACGGTGGTGGGCGTCGCGGTATCGCCGGAATATGTCTACCAGATCGCGCCCGGAGCCATGTTTCCCGACTTCAAGCGCTACGGGGTGCTGTGGATGGGGCGCAGCGCGCTCGCCGCCGCCTACGACATGAAGGGCGGCTTCAACCAGGTCAGCCTGACGCTGGCGCGCGATGCGCACGAACAGGATGTGATCGACCGGGTGGATGCCATCCTCGCCCCCTACGGCGGCACCGGTGCGTATGGGCGCCGCGACCAGTTCTCCAACCGCTTTCTGACCGAGGAATTGAAGCAGCTGCGGACCATGGCGACGGTGTTCCCCGCAATCTTTCTCGGCGTCGCCGCGTTTCTGCTCAACGTGGTGCTGAGCCGGCTGATTGCACTGCAGCGCGAGCAAATCGCCACCCTCAAGGCCTTCGGCTACAGCTATCTGGCGATCGGCGTGCATTACGTCAAACTGGTGCTGCTGATGGTGCTGTTGGGCGTGACGGCCGGGATTGCGCTCGGCACCTGGTTCGGCCAGGGGCTTTCCCATGTCTACACGGAAACGACGTTCCGGTTCCCTTACCTCGATTTTCGCCTCAGTGCCGGCATCATCCTGATTGCCCTGGCAGTCAGCAGCCTGGCGGCAGTCAGCGGCACGCTGCTGTCTGTCGTGCGCGCGGTGCGCTTGCCGCCGGCCGAGGGCATGCGCCCGGACATGCCGGAGGCCTACCGCACCACGCTGATCGAGCGCATCGGCCTGCAGCGCTGGTTTTCGCCGCCGACGCGCATGATCCTGCGCCACATCGAGCGGCGCCCGCTGAAGTCGCTGCTGACGGTGCTTGGCATCGCCTGCGCCTGCGGGCTGATGATGGTGGGCAATTACCAGAAGGGCGCGATCGACTTCATGGTCGATGTGCAATTCCGCCAAGCCTCGCGCGAGGACTTGGGACTCACCTTCATCGAGCCCACTTCCGGCCGCGCGCTGCACGAGCTGGCCGCGCTGCCGGGTGTCGATTTCGTGGAAGGCTTTCGCGACGTGCCGGCGATCCTGCGTTTCGGGCACTACCGTTACCGGGCGGCGCTGTTTGGCATCCAGCCGCAAGGCCAGTTGCACCGCTCGCTCGACGCCCAGCTGAAGCCGGTCGCGCTGAAGCCCGGCGGCGTGGTGCTGACCGATCATCTGGCCAACCAGATCCTGCACGTCAAACCGGGCGACATGCTGACGATCGAAGTGCTGGAGGGCCGCCGCCCGGTGCTGCAGGTGCCGGTGCTGGGTATCACCAAACAGTATCTGGGGGTGTCGGCCTACATGCAGCAGGATTCGCTGAATGCCCTGATGCGCGAGGGCGGCACGGTGTCCGGCGCCTATCTGGCGGTGAAGCCCGGCACCGAAGCCGCACTCTACGCCAGCCTGCACGAACGTCCGCGCGTGCTCGGCATGGTGGCCAACGTGGCGGCGATCCAGAGCTTTTACGCCACCATCGGCGAGTTCATCCTGTTTTACAACCTGGTGGCCACCGTGCTCGCCGGCGCCATCGGCTTTGGCGTGGTCTACAACAGCGCGCGCATCGCCCTGTCCGAACGGGGTCGCGAGCTCGCCAGCCTGCGGGTGCTGGGCTTCACCCGCGGCGAGATCGCCTATATCCTGCTGGGAGAATTGGCGCTGCTGACGTTGGCGGCGATCCCGGTCGGTTTCCTGGTCGGCATCGGGCTGGTCGGCATTCTGGTGGTGGCGTTCAGAAGCGAGCTTTACCGGCTGCCGCTGATCCTGACCCCGGAAAACTACGCCATGGGGGCGAGCGTCGTCATCGTTTCCGCGCTGCTGTCCGGCCTGCTGCTGTGGTTTCGCCTCGGCCGGCTGGATCTGGTGGCGGTGCTCAAAACACGCGAATAAGGCTAACGACACACCATGCAACTACGCGCAAAAATCGGAATGCTGGCCACTGCGGCGCTGGTCGCGGCCGGACTCGTGCTGGGCTTCATGCCGCGCGCGTTGCCGGTGGACATCGCCATGGTGGCACGCGCGCCACTCACGGTGACGGTGGAAGAAGAAGGCAAGACCCGGGTCAGGGAGCGTTACCTGGTGTCGGCACCGGTGCCCGGCTACGTGCGCCGCATCGACCTCAAGGCGGGCGACGCCGTCGCGGCTGGGCAGGTGCTGGCGATCATCGAACCCGCCCGCTCCGTCGCGCTCGACCCGCGCACGCGCGCGCAGGCGCAGGCGCAAGTGAGCGCCGCCGAGGCCGCCCTCGCCGTCGCCCAGGAAAACGCCCGTGCCGCGGCAGCCGATGCGCAGCTGGCGCAGCAGCAACGCGCCCGCGCCGAATCCTTGCGGCAGTCGAAATTTCTCTCGGCGCAGGCACTCGACACGGCACGCAGCGCGGAAGCCCGTTCCCAAGCCGCGCAGCAGGCCGCGACGCACGCCGTCAAGGTGGCGCGCCATGAACTGGAAACGGCACGCGTGGTCGTCCTCAACACCACCCAGCTGCAGGCCAGCGGGACAACCGAAGCCCTGGAAGTGCGCGCACCGGTGGCCGCGCGCGTACTCAAGCTGCAGCACGAAAGCGAGGGCGCAGTCAGCGCTGGCCAGCCGCTGCTCGAGATCGGCAACCCCGAAACCCTGGAAGTCGAAGTGGACGTGCTGTCCACCCACGCGGTGAAAATCGCCCCAGGGTCGAAAGTGATTCTGGATCGCTGGGGCGGCGATCAGCCGGTTCAGGGCAGCGTGCGCGTGGTGGAGCCCAGCGGCTTCACCAAGATTTCGGCACTCGGCGTTGAAGAACAGCGCGTGCATGTCATCGTCGACTTCGTTTCACCGCGCGAAGCCTGGCAGCGCCTGGGCGACGGCTTTCGGGTGGAAGCGCGGTTCGTGTTGTGGGAAGGCCGGGACGTGTTGCAACTGCCGACCAGCGCACTGTTCCGTCACGGCGACGGCTGGGCCGTGTTCGCAGTGAAAGGCGGCCGCGCCCGCCTGACCGAAATCGAAACGGGCCAGCGTGCAGGGCTGGCGACACAGGTGGTGTCCGGCCTCGCTGCCGGTGCCGAGGTGGTCAGTCACCCGGACGATATGCTCAGTGATGGTGCGCGGGTGAAGCCGCGCTAGGGAAACGCTGATTTATGGTTTGCACATATTGCGTTGATCCTACGCAGATGCACGCCGCCTGCCCGGCGGCATATAGCGTGCGCTGAGTATTGAGCAGGCCGAAATGGCTGCCCCCCACCTTGGTAGCGAGCCTCCGACAGGCGGAAGTCGGCTGTGATGGCATTGACCAGCCACTGGCGCGCATCGAGTTGCCCGGTGAGAGTGGCCTTGGTTTTGGTGGGCGTTGGATAGGGCGTAATTACGTTCACTCGTGCCGCAGCGCTTCGATCGGGTCCATGCGCGCGGCGCGCCGCGCGGGGAAATAACCGAACAGCACGCCGATACCGGCCGCGAAGGCCAGCGACAACAGGTTGATGAAGGGGTCGAACGCGTAAGGCACGTCCATCAGGGTGGACAGCCCCCAGGACGCTGCGGTGGCGATGATGACGCCGACCACGCCGCCCATCGCGGACAGCACCACCGCCTCGATCAGGAACTGCAGCAGCACTTCGTTTTCCAGCGCGCCGACGGCGAGGCGCAGGCCGATCTCGCGGGTGCGCTCGGTGACGCTGACCAGCATGATGTTCATGATGCCGATACCGCCCACCAGCAGGCTCACTGCCGCCACGGCGCCAAGCAAGGTGGTCAGCACCTGGGTGGTGCTCGACAGCGTCTCGGCCAGTTGCTGGGTATCGAAGATGTTGAAGTCGTCG
>JAABQE010000260.1 GCA_011391655.1 Hydrogenophilales bacterium | reverse complement strand
ACGTCGCCGGGCTCGAGCGCACCTTCGCCGAAATCGGCAACGAGATTGCCTGCATCATCGTCGAGCCGTTTGCCGGCAACATGAATCTGGTCAAGCCAACCGCCGAATTCATGGCTGCCATGCGCCGGCTGTGCGATGCGCACGGCGCGCTGCTGATTTTCGATGAAGTGATGACGGGATTTCGGGTTGACCTCGGCTGCGCGCAAAAGCTGCTTGGCATCCGCCCCGACCTCACCACGCTCGGCAAGGTCATCGGCGGCGGCATGCCGGTCGGTGCGTTTGGCGGCCGCGCCGACGTAATGGACTACCTTGCGCCCACCGGCCCGGTATATCAGGCCGGCACGCTGTCAGGTAATCCGGTTGCGGTGGCGGCGGGCCTGGCGACGCTCGACGCCATCAGCGCGCCCGGCTTTCATGCGCGCCTGACCGCCAGCACCAAGCGGCTGGTGAACGGCCTCAACGCCGCCGCCAAAGAGGCCGGTGTCACCTTCTGTGCCGACTCGGTCGGCGGCATGTTCGGCCTCTACTTTGCGGCCAAACCGCCGACCAGCTTTGCCGAGGTGATGCAGTGCGACAAGGAGAAATTCAACCGCTTTTTCCACGCCATGCTCGACCTCGGTTTTTATCTGGCACCGTCGGCATTTGAAGCGGGATTCGTCTCGGCTGCCCACAGCGATGCCGACATCGACGCCACGATCGCGGCGGCGCGTCAGGCGTTCACGCAGGTCTGATCGACTGGTTGCGCGTGCCTGCGTGCAGCCTATTCGCGCACTTCGTCCATGATTGCTTCGATGTCGCTTTCCCAGCGATCAAACACCGGTTTCAGGGTGGCATCCGGGTAAAAGCTTGATATGGTTTGCGGATGGCTTGCCACCATGATGCTTTGTTCGCCTTCGGCAAAAATCGTGATGCTCAGCGGCAAAAATGCGATCAGCTCCGGGTGTGCCGCGGTCAACTGTTTCACTTCCTCGTATTTGCCGAAATACACCACGCGATACATATCGCTTTTGTAGTCGCGTCGCTCCAGGTTTTCATTCACCTGCTGCAGGCGCGTGATGGTGTAACCGCGCGTGGAAATGGCGCTTTGCAGCGAAGTCATCGCCTCGGGAAACGACTTGTCCGTGCGCACCATGATCAGACCATCAGCCGCCGCAGGCGCGCTCAAACACGCGAGTGTCAGGACGACGGCCATCAGGTTTTGCATCCGGGTTTTCATAGCGTCGCCTCCTCAATGATGGCGGTGTAGCTCTGCTCCAGTTGCTCGCACAGCTGGTTCAGCTCGGAGTTGTTGAACAGTTGACTCAGCACCTTGGGATTGACCGACATCACCTGCACCTTGCCGTTTTTCTCGAAAATGCTGACGCGGCAAGGCAAAAACATGCCGACGCGCGGATCGATGGTCAGCGCCTGGTTGAGCAGGCTGATATTGCAGAAATAGACAATGACCTGATTCGGGTTCTCTTTTTCCGGGGTGGTCAGCCCGTATTCCAGCGTCTGCACCCGCCCGTAGAAAAAGTTATTGGTGGTCACCGCCGTCTTGACGCGTTCGACCGTCGTGTTCAAGTCGTAGGGCGATTCGCGAATGATCACCGGCGACGCCGTCTGCACCATGGTCGCGCTCGAAGCCAGCGGCTGGGTTTCGAAACTGCGCACAAAGCTCACGATATCGTCGATGTCTTTTTCCTTCAGCCCCAGCTTGAGATAGGACTGCATCGGGGTGCCTTCGCGTCCATTCATCAGCGTGGCCTTGATCATGGCGTCGGGTGCCGCCGCCAGAAAGCCGGGGTTATGCAGTGCGGGCGCCATGATGGGCAAGTCGCGCGGACGCGAGAAGGTGACGCCGGTGCCCTTGGCGCCTTCGCCGTTCACACCGTGGCAGGCGACGCAATATTGTTCGAACAGCTGTTTGCCGTGCGAGGGGTCGCCGACGACGAGTTTTGTCGAATACGTGACGCTGGGGCCTTTATTCCAGGCGCGCACATGGCGCACGATGGCCTCGACTTCATCCCCGCTCAAGCTGGGGAACGCCGGCATGACTCGCCCAGGACGCCCGTCATGGATGGTTTTGCGCAGGTAGTCATCGCTGATGCCTGCCTGAAACGAAGGCAAGGCTAGCGGCACACCGATACCGCCGTCGCCCCGTTCGCCATGACACGATGCGCAATGGCGACCATAGAGCTGTGCGCCGGTGGGCGCAGCCATGGCCGGAGAGAGAGCTAACCCCGAAAACAACATCACGGCAATGATTCGTAGCAACATGTCCGCCCCCAAACTTTTCAATAAGGACATTTTAGTCCTGTTTTTTGGCCCACGAAAGCCGTCCCCCAACAGGCTAGAATAGCTTCCATCCTGCCGGTCAGCTTCGACCGGGTCTTTTGTCTACCGCCTGCAAATACGCCATGAACGATGAACTCTCCCCCGAGGACGAACTGCGCCTCAATGTCCTGTTCAATACCGAGCTGCTGGCCGTACGCATCGACGAATCTAGCATGACGCTGTGGGCGCTTACCCCGCAGGGCGAAGCCAGCGTGCCGCTCAAACCTAACGAGCGTTCCGACCGCTATCTCAAGCGCGTGCGCGAGCTGCTGTGCGGCCATGCGCTGGGCTCGCCCGGCGGCTACCCGGTGCATCTGACACGCTGGACACGGCAGTCGCAGTCCGGCCTGTCGAGCCAGCATCTGGCGCAATTATTGTTGATTGCGGAAGAAGAGGCCGTGGTTGCCGTGGTGCACTCGCCCGCGCTCACCGACGAGCTGGCGCGACGCGCCTGGTGGTGCATGTCGACCATCGAAAACGCGCGCCTGATGCTGATGCGTGATGTCGTGTCTCAGGGCGATATGGGTCGCGTGCTGGCCGAATTCCTGGTCGAGCATCTGGCGTTTTTGCACGAAGACGACGTCGGCATTCTCGACACCATCGCGGTCATGCTGTACTCGGGTGTGATGACGGAAGCCGAACGGCTGTCGATGTGGAAGCGGGGCAACAGCCGTAATTCGTATTACGTCGCCTTCCTCGAATTGCAGCCCGACAACCTGCCCAGCCCGCGTGCTGCGCGCGCCGATCATGCCGAAGTGCCGCAGATCGCTGACAACCCCTATAGCGTGATGCTGGAAAAAGCGCTGTCGGCACAGGGGCAAACCTTCGTCGCCACCGTCGCCCTCATTCTGGATCGGCCGGAGGTGCAGGAAGTAGTCAGCCACACGCTGGACGCGCTGGCCAACTGGTGTGCGCCGCTGCGCGAGGCTGACGCCACCCGCCTTGCCGCTGCCCGGACTGAACTGCTGGCTGCCGCCCCCCAGTTTGAAGCGGATTGCGCCGCGCTCGACGGACTGGCTGCGGTCGACGCCGACAGCGTGCGACCGATCTTTATCAAGACCACTGCCATCGGTTCGCTGATGCGGCGCAAGATCCAGCCTGTCGTCACGCCGCTGCTCGACAGCATCGCCGTGCTGCGGCGGGCATGAGCCACCCCGTCCTGCCACACACCCGGCAACTGTGCGTAATGGACGTGGATTAATGGCTGGCGGCCGAGTTCAGGAACCCAGCGCGGCGTTAACGCTGGCGAGAAACTTCTCCGCTTTCTCGTAGCCGACCACCTGATAAGTTGACTGCTCGCCCGCGCCGTTCCAGAAGATCAGCCCGGGCGGACCAAACAGATTGAATCGCTTGAGCAGCGCCTTGTCGGCATCGCTGGTAGCCGTCACATCGGCCTGCAGCAACACAGCATCCTTGAGCCGAGCTTGCACCTTGGGATCGGTGAAGGTAAAGCGCTCCATTTCCTTGCACGACACGCACCAGTCAGCGTAAAAATCGAGCATCACTTCGCGCCCATCGGCTTTAGCCTGCGCCAGCCGCGCATCCAGCGCGGCAGTATCCTTCACCCGCTCGAACGCCAGGCCTTGGTGCTCCGCCGCCATCGCCGTGCCGCCCAAGCTGCTGGTTAACATGCCGCCTTTAAAAACGTGCAGCGGCTGCAGCAGATCGCGGCTTCCCGCCAGCATGCCGAGGATGAGCGACAATCCACCGATCAGCAGCACCACGCCGAGTCCTTTCCACAAACGGTTCCAGCCGGATGCATGCGCGGGTAGCGGATCCATTGCATGCAGGTAAATCGCCGACGCAATCAGCAACAGCGCCCACAGCAGCATGTTGACCCAGGCCGGGATGATGGGCGAGATGAGATAGATGGCGATGGCCAGCATCAGCACGCCGAAGAAATATTTCACCGCGGTCATCCAGCCGCCCGCGCGCGGCAGCAGCGCGCCCGCCGACAGCCCCACCAGCAGCAGCGGAATCCCCATGCCAAGCGCCAGCACAAACAGCGCAATGCCGCCCAGCAAGGCGTTACCGGTCTGCGCGATAAAGACGAGCGCCGCGGCGAGCGGGGGCGCCACACACGGCCCGACGATGACGGCCGACAGCGCGCCCATGACAAAGACGCCCACAAAGTTTCCGCCCTTCATCTTGTTCGACGCGTCGGAGAATTTGCTCTGCAGCGCGCTTGGCAGCTGAATTTCGAAGAAGCCGAACATCGACAGCGCCAGCAGCACGAAAATGCCTGCGCCGACGCCGAGCGCCCACGGGTTCTGCAGCGCATTGGAAATCAGCGTGCCCGAGAGCGCCGCCGCCACGCCCGCCAGCGCGTAGGTGATTGCCATGCCCAGCACATAGGCCAGCGCGAGCAGGAAGCCGTGCGTCTTGGTCATGGTCCGGTTTTGCCCGGCGATGATGCCCGACAGAATCGGGATCATCGGGAACACGCAGGGCGTCAGCGCGAGCAACAGGCCGAAGCCGAAGAAGGTGGCGACCACCGCCCAGAAGCTGCCGTCCTTCAACACGCGCTCGATGCGCGAGGTGTCGGATTCCGCTGCGGGCGCCGCAGCCTTGTCGGGCTCGCTGGCAACGGCACCCAGCGCTGGCGCCGTCGCGTTCGCACGCAACGTGAAGTCGCGCGTGACTGGCGGGTAGCACACGCCGACCTTTTCGTTGCAGCCCTGCCAGACCGCTTCGAGCACCAGCGTCTCGTCCGCTGCCAGCGGGCGCGACAGTGTGAGCCGGGCGGCAAAATCATGGTGATACACCTCCATCGGCGTAGGGAAATTGGGATCGTTCTTGACCTCGCCTGGCGGAATATCCGCACGCAACACCGTCACATTGGCAGGCGACTTGACGACCCAGCTGAGCTTGTCGCGATACAGATAGGTGTCGGGCGTCGGCGTGTAATTCAGTTTGGCGGTTTGCGCATCGACCAGCGTCGCCGCCACCACAAAAGCCTCTTCCGGCGGCAGCAGTTTCGGCATCTCCATGCCGCCGAGGCTGCGCAAGCGATCCAGCGCCGAGGCGGGCGCGGGCGCGGCAGCGGGTGCCGGGGCAACAGCAGCCTCCACCGGGACGGCCGGCAGGCTGATCGTCGCACTGACGGTTTGCGGGGTATAGCACAGCCCGGCATCGGCGCAGCCTTGCGACACCGTGGTCAGCGTGACCGTGGTGGCACCCGGCGTGCGCTGGTACGGCAGGGTGATGCGCACGTCCTTGCGATAGGTTTCGACCTTGCCGAAGTTTTCGTCCTGCTTCACCTTGCCGGCAGGCAGCCGCAGCTCACCCAGCGCGGCACCGGCGACCTCGAACTTGAATTTGTCGCGGTACATGTAATAGCCGTCGGCAATCTGCCAGCGCGCTTCCAGCGTGTTGGAATCGAGCGCGCGCGCCGATAATTTGAACGCAGCTTCAGGTTCAAGAAATTCGTCGGCGTGCGCGACGGGGACCAGCATGACTTGAAAAAGCGCCAGCGCACCCCACATCAGGACAGGCGAACTGATCGAGCCCAGCCATGTAAACCCTAACCACTTAATCATGTTGTTCAGTCTCCGTTGCCAGCCAGTCGAGATAGGCTGGCAAGCTGTGTGTAATCGGTATGGCGATCAGTTCAGGTACGTCGTAAGGATGCTCGGCGCGAACAATTTGCTCAACCAGCGGATAATTTGCCGCGGTGGTTTTAATCAATAGCGGGATTTCAGCCGCCGTTTCCACCTGGCCCTGCCACCGGTAAATAGAGTGGCATGCCGCCAGAACGTTCACACACGCCGCCGCCCGGCTATCGATCAAGACCCGCGCAAGCTTTTCCGCGCTCGCCGCATCGGGTAAATTCGTCAAGACTAACAAAGGTTCCATGTCATGCGCTTTAGTTGGATTGTGCTACTGCTGTTGTCGTTTCCGGTGCTGGAAGCCATCGGCATTTTCTGGGCAGCCAGTTTCATGGGTGGCTGGGTGCTGCTGTGGCTGCTGCTCGCCGCCATTGCCGGCGTCCTGTTGATTCGCGTCGAACGGGTTACCTGGGGCGCGCGCCTGTTGTTTGCCATGCAGTCAGGCGCCCATCCACTGGCGTCGCTATTTGCCACTGGACGCATTTTCCTCGCAGCCGGCCTGCTTGTCTTCCCCGGTTTCATCAGCGATGCCATCGCGCTGGTGCTGTTGCTGATTCCCGGCACCTGGGGCACACGCAAGCCGGATCCGCTGCGCTCAGCGAATGACGACGTGCTGGAAGGCGAGTTCAAGCGCGAATCGGACGACTTGCTGCGTTAAGTCTGGCGATGCCCGCCTTCATCAAGCAGGGCCGAAATACATAAGGGGCAAGCGCGGGCTTGCCCTTTTTCATTTTGCGGCAGCAAGGCAGGCCTTATACTTGGCGCGCGTTTTGCTGGCTTCACTGACACCTTTTATTCAAACTGACAATGCATTCCATGCTTGAAATCCTCATCCTTGCAGCGGGCAAGGGCACCCGCATGCGCTCCGACCTGCCCAAGGTATTGCACAAACTGGCGGGCAAGCCTCTACTGGGACACGTGGTGGACAACGCCCATGCCCTCGGCGCAACGCAAACCTGTGTGGTATACGGCTTTGGTGGCGAGGCGGTGCCGCAGGCGCTGGCTGACGACAAGCTGACGTTTGTGCTGCAGGCCGAACAGCACGGCACCGGGCACGCGGTGCAACAGGCGCTGCCGAAATTGTCAGACGACAGCGTGACGCTGGTGCTATACGGCGATGTGCCCTTGACCCATACCGCCACCCTGCAGCCGCTGGTATCGGCGGCGCAGGCGGGCAAACTGGGGCTGCTGACGGTGACGCTGGCCGACCCCACTGGCTATGGCCGCATCGTGCGCGAACACGGCAAAGTCACCCGTATCGTCGAACACAAGGACGCGACCGATGCCGAGCGCGCGATTGCCGAGGTCAACACCGGCATTCTCGCGGTGGCGACCCGGCACCTCAAACAGTGGATCGCCACGCTGAAGAACGACAACGCCCAGGGCGAGTATTACCTGACCGACATCATCGCGCAGGCGGTGGCCGACGGCATCGAAGTCGACACCCACCAACCGGCCTACGAATGGGAAGTGCTGGGGGTCAACAGCAAGGCGCAGCTCGCCCAGCTCGAGCGCATCCACCAGAACGAAATCGCGCAAGCTCTGCTGGAGTCCGGCGTCACGCTGATGGATCCGGCGCGGCTCGACGTGCGCGGAACGCTGACCTGTGGCCGCGACGTGGCCATCGACGTCAACTGCGTGTTCGAAGGCAAAGTGACACTGGGCGACGGCGTGCAGATGGGTGCGAACTGCGTGCTGCGCAACGTGACGGTGGCAGCTGGCACGCGGATCGATGCCTTCACCCTGATCGACGATGCCGAAATTGGCGAAATCAACCGGCTCGGCCCGTTCACGCGCATCCGCCCCGGCACCACGCTGGCGCGCGATGTCCACGTCGGCAATTTCGTCGAAATCAAGAACAGCCAGATCGATGACGGCTCCAAGATCGGCCATCTGTCCTACATTGGCGACACCAGCATGGGCAAAC
>JAABQE010000259.1 GCA_011391655.1 Hydrogenophilales bacterium | reverse complement strand
TCTCGCGGCCGGACTTGATCAAGGCTTCAAGTTGGGGAAAGAACACGTCCATGAAGCGGAATTTGGCTTGCTGGCGCTCGTCGCCGCTGGAGCCGGAGGGCTGGTAGAGCGAGATGACGGCCAGGTTTCCGTAATCGGCCTCGATATAGCGGCCTTCGACGTCAAATTCGGGCACGTTCAGGCCTTCGATGATGCGCGCCGGCGTCTGCCGGGTGTAAACACCGACGCCGCTGTAGCCCTTTTTCTCGGCGTAGTGGAACGCGCCGGTGAGGCCGTCGCACTGGATGAATTCGGGCTTGAGGTCGGCGGCCTGCGCCTTGAGTTCCTGCACGCAGACGACGTCGGCATGTTGCGTGGGCAGCCAGTCGAAAAAGCCTTTGGTGGCGGCGGAGCGGATGCCGTTGAGGTTGGCCGATATAATTCGCATTGCGTTTTTATTCAAGAAATCCAGAAAAATGTCCGATTACAAAGCCGAGTTTGTGGAATTCGCCATCGCATCGCAGGTGTTGTGTTTTGGTGAGTTCAAAACCAAGGCGGGGCGCATGAGCCCCTACTTTTTTAATGCGGGGCTGTTCAACGACGGCGACAAGCTGAAACGGCTGGGCGAATTTTACGCGAAAGCCATTGTCGACTCGGGGATCGCGTTCGACGTGCTGTTTGGCCCGGCTTACAAGGGCATTCCTCTGGCGGCGAGCATTGTGATTGCACTGGCGGGGATGGGTAAAAACCTGCCGTTTGCGTTCAATCGTAAGGAAGCCAAGGATCACGGCGAAGGCGGCACGGTGGTGGGGGCGGAATTGAAAGGCCGCGTCCTGATTGTCGATGATGTGATTTCGGCCGGTACGTCGGTGCGCGAGTCGGTGGATCTGATCCGGCACGCAGGCGCCGAGCCGGCAGGGGTGGTGATTGCGCTGGATCGCATGGAGCGCGGCACCGGGGAGAAATCGGCGGTGCAGGAAGTGCGGGAACAATTTGGCATTCCAGTGGTGGCGGTAGTCACTTTGGATAATTTGGTGGAGTTTTTGGAACGCGATGCAGACAGACAAACTGAATTACAGGCGGTGGCCGGCTACCGTGCAAGGTACGGCGTGTAGCACGCTGATTGTCATCACCTTGCTGCTGGGCGCGAGCGCAGCACAGGCGGCGATGTACCGCTGGGTGGACGGCAATGGCCGTGTGCAATACAGCGACACCTTGCCGCCGACTTACCAGCAAAGCGGTGCGGCCGAAATGAACAAGCAGGGCCAGGTGATCAAGCGCACGCAGTCCGAGGCGGAGCGCCGCGCGGAGGCCGAGCAGAAGGCCGAGCAGAAACGGACCCAGCAAGAACAGCAAAAGCAGGCGCAACTGGATCGCGCGCTGACTTCAACCTACACCACTGAAGCGGAAATCGATCTGGCACGCGACCGTGCGCTGGAACATCACAAGCTGGCGATCAATGGCGCAGAAATCCGCAGCAAGGCGGTGAGCGCCAATCTGGTTGAACTGAATAACCGGATTGCCGCGATCAAAAAATCCGGACGCAAAGTCGAGTCGAGTTTGGCGGACCAGCTGGCGCAAGCCAATAAGGAAAGCCAGGAATTGAAGCGCACCATCCACAGTAACGAAGCAGCCATGGAGCAGGTGCGCGAGAAATATGCAACCGACAAGGTGCGCTTCCGCGCGTTGACGGCCGCACAACAGTAAAGCAACCGTAAACACGCCGGACCCCCGCATCCCCCCGTCCTCCAGCGAGGGCGGGGGGCTGTCTTTTTGCTACTGCAGCTTGGCTTTCAGCAGGTCGTTGACCTGTGCCGGATTGGCCTTGCCTTTGCTGGCTTTCATGACTTGCCCCACCAGCGCGTTGAAGGCTTTTTCCTTGCCGGCGCGGAATTCCTCGACTGACTTGGCGTTGGCGGCCATGACCTCGTCGATGATTTTCTCCAGTTCGCCGGAATCGGACATCTGCTTGAGTCCGCGCGCTTCGATGATGGCGTCGACTTCGCCCGCGCCTTCCCACAGTCCTTCGAACACCTGCTTGGCGAGCTTGCCGGACAGGGTGCCGTCGTGGATGCGCGCGACCAGCGCGCCGAGATGGGCGGCGGAGACCGGGCTGCGTTCGATAGTGAGATCGGCCTTGTTCAGGGCGGCCGAGAGTTCGCCCATCACCCAGTTGGCGGCGAGCTTGCCCTGGCCGCAGGCTTTCGCGGCGGCTTCGAAGTAGTCGGCCAGCGCACGTGATCCGGTCAGCACCGCGGCATCGTAAGGCGAGACGCCGTATTCAGTTTGAAAGCGTGCCTGCATCGCGGCCGGCAGTTCGGGCAGCGTGGCGCGCACCCGCTCGATCCAGTCTTCGTCAAGCTTGACTGGCAGCAGGTCAGGGTCGGGAAAGTAGCGGTAGTCGTGCGCGTCTTCCTTGCTGCGCATCATGCGCGTCTCGCCGGTGTCGGGATCGAACAGCACGGTGGCCTGCTCGATGCGGCCGCCGTCTTCCAGCGTTTCGATCTGCCAGCGCACTTCGTAGTCGATCGCCTGCTGCAGGAATTTGAATGAGTTGAGGTTCTTGATCTCGCGGCGGGTGCCGAATTCAGCCTGGCCGACCGGGCGTACCGAGACGTTGGCATCGACGCGGAAGCTGCCTTCCTGCATGTTGCCGTCACAGATGCCGATCCAGGTCACCAGCGTGTGCAGCGCACGCGCGTAGGCGACGGCCTCGGCGCTGGAGCGCATTTCCGGCTCGGAGACGATTTCCAAAAGCGGCGTGCCGGCGCGGTTGAGGTCGATGCCGCTCATGCCGTGAAAGTCTTCGTGCAGCGACTTGCCGGCGTCCTCTTCCATATGGGCGCGGGTGAGGTTGATGGTGCGCTCGGTGTCGCCGACCTGGATCGTGAGCGCGCCGCCTTCAACGATGGGTTTCGCCAGTTGGCTGATCTGGTAGCCCTTGGGCAGGTCGGGGTAGAAGTAGTTCTTGCGGTCGAACACGTTGATGCGGTTGAGCGTGGCGTCGATGGCCAGCGCAAACTTGATCGCGCATTCCACCGCGCCCCTGTTCAACACCGGCAGCACACCGGGCAAGGCGATGTCGACCGCGCTGGCCTGGGTGTTGGGCGCGGCGCCGAAGGCGGTACTGCTACCGGAAAAGATTTTGGACTTGGTTGCGAGCTGGGTGTGGACTTCCAGCCCGATGACGGTCTCCCATTTCATAGCAAGCCCTCCGGTTGGCGGCTGTGCCAGTTGGTGGCGCGCTGGTACTGATGGGCGACGTTGAGCATTTTCGCCTCGCTGAAATAATCGCCGACGAGCTGCAGGCCGATCGGCAGGCCTTTGCTGTCGAAGCCGCACGGCAGCGACATGCCGGGCAGGCCGGCGAGGTTGGCGGGGATGGTGTAGAGGTCGTTCAGATACATCTCGACCGGGTCGTCGGATTTCTCGCCCAGCTTGAAGGCGGTGCCGGGCGCGGTGGGGCCGAGGATGACATCGCAGGCCTTGAAGGCGGCGCTGAAGTCCTCGGCGATCAGACGGCGGATTTTTTGCGCCTGCAGGTAATAAGCGTCGTAGTAACCGTGCGAGAGCACGTAGGCGCCGATCAGGATGCGGCGTTTGACCTCCGCGCCGAAGCCCTGCGCGCGGGTCTTGCAGTACATGTCGTCGAGGTTGCCGTATTCGGGCGCGCGGTAGCCGTAGCGCACGCCGTCGAAGCGCGACAGGTTGCTGGAGGCTTCGGCCGGGGCAAGCACGTAGTACACCGGGATCGCGAGTTTGGAGTTGGCAAGCGAAATCTCGACCGTGGTGGCGCCGAGCTTCTTCAATTCGGCCACTGCCGTTTCGACGGCGGCGGCGACTTCGTTGTTGAGGCCTTCGGCAAAAAACTCCTTCGGCAGGCCGACGCGCAGGCCGCTCAAGGGCTTGTCGAGATCGCGCGTGTAGTCTTCCTTGTCGCGATCGAGGCAGGTCGAGTCCTTGGGGTCGAAGCCGGTCATCACGTTCAACAGCAGCGCGCAGTCCTCGGCTGAGGGCGCCATCGGCCCGGCCTGGTCGAGGCTGGAGGCGAACGCGATCATGCCGTAGCGCGACACCAGGCCGTAGGTGGGCTTGAGGCCGGTGATGCCGCACAAGGCGGCGGGCTGGCGGATCGAGCCGCCGGTGTCGGTGCCGGTGGCGGCGGGCGCCATCCGTGCCGCCACGCAGGCGGCCGCACCGCCGGACGAGCCGCCGGGCACGTAGGCAAAATTCCAGGGATTTTTCACCGCGCCAAAATAAGACGTTTCGTTGCTTGATCCCATGGCGAACTCGTCCATGTTGGTCTTGCCCAGGCTCGGCATGCCGGCGGCCTTGAACTGCTGGATCACGTGCGCGTCGTAGGGCGCGACAAAGTTGTGCAGCATTTTCGAGCCGCAGGTGGTGAGCCAGCCGTCGGTGCAGAAAATGTCCTTGTGCGCGATCGGCACGCCGGTGAGCGGCCCCGCCTGGCCGGCGGCAATCAGCGCGTCAGCGGCGGCGGCCTCCATCAGCGTTTTTTCGGCATCCAGCGTGATGAAGGCGTTGATCGTCGGATTCAGCGCGGCAATGCGGTCGAGATACTGCTGGGCGAGTTCGCGGCTGGAAACCTGGCGGGCCTTGAGTTGCGCGGCGAGTGCGGAAAGCGTGGTGTCGGACATGGCTTAGTCGATGACCTTGGGCACGAGGTAGAGGCCGTTTTCGACGGCGGGCGCGATGGCCTGGAAGGCGGCGCGGTGGTCAGTTTCGGTGGCGACGTCTGCGCGCAGGCGCTGATACACCTCTTGAGCATGCGCCATCGGGCTGACGCCATGGGTGTCGACCGCCTGCATGGTGGCGATGAGATCGAAAATGCTGTTGAGCTGGGTTTGCGTGGCCTGCGCTTCGGCATCGCTGGTTTCGATGCGGGCAAGGCGGGCGATGCGCTTGACGTCGTCCGTGGAAAGGGACATGAAAACACCTGATGGCTTACGGTAAATAAGCCCGGTAGGTTATCATAGCCCCCTTGTTTTTTCTGCCATTTCGCCCGCCTGGCGCGGGCGCTGCCGCCACCATGTTCAAGTTCCTGACCAGCTATTTCTCAACCGATCTTGCGATCGATCTCGGCACCGCCAACACGCTGATTTATGTGCGTGACCGTGGCATCGTGCTGGACGAGCCTTCGGTGGTGTCAATCCGCACTGACTCGGTGGGCGGCAAGCGCACCGTGCAGGCGGTGGGCGCGGAGGCCAAGCAGATGCTGGGCCGCACGCCGGGCAACCTGCAGGCGATCCGGCCGATGAAGGATGGCGTGATTGCCGACTTCACCGTGACCGAGCAGATGCTCAAGTATTTCATCAAGAAGGTGCACGACACGCGGATGTTCCGCCCCAGCCCGCGCATCATCATTTGCGTGCCGTGCGGTTCGACCCAGGTGGAGCGCCGCGCGATTCGCGAGTCGGCCATCGGCGCCGGCGCGCGTCAGGTGTACCTGATCGAAGAGCCGATGGCGGCGGCAATTGGCGCCGGCTTGCCGGTGGCGGAAGCGACCGGCTCGATGGTGGTCGACATTGGCGGCGGCACCACCGAAGTCGGCGTGATCTCGCTCGGCGGCGTGGTCTATGCCAACTCGGTGCGCGTCGGCGGCGACCGCATGGATGAGGCCATCATCAGCTATATCCGCCGCAACTACGGCATGTTGATTGGTGAGGCCACCGCCGAGTCGATCAAGAAGAGAATGGGATCGGCCTTCCCCGGTGCCGAAGTGCTGGAAATGGAAGTGAAAGGCCGCAGCCTCGCCGAAGGCGTGCCACGCAGCTTTAATGTGTCGTCCAACGAAATCCTCGAAGCCCTGACCGAGCCGCTCAATGCCATTGTCAGTGCGGTGAAGATGGCGCTGGAGCAGACGCCGCCCGAACTCGGCGCCGACATTGCCGAAAAAGGCATGGTACTGACCGGCGGCGGTGCGCTGCTGCGCGACCTCGACCGCCTGCTGATGGAAGAAACCGGACTGCCGGTGATTGTTGCCGACGACCCCTTGACCTGTGTGGTGCGGGGTTGTGGACGTGCACTGGAAGAAATGGACAAACTGGCGTCGGTGTTCACCAACGAGTGAGCGCGGCAAGGTGTAGTCACACTGGCGGGGGGCGTTGATGGCGACGTCAAATCAGCTCATGTTCGCCCGCCAGCTGGGGTCGAACGCCCGCCTGCTGATCTGGCTGTTGGTGGGCGTGGTGTGTGT
The DNA here is from genome assembly GCA_011391655.1 of Hydrogenophilales bacterium. The sequence goes on along the minus strand of JAABQE010000259.1, from coordinate 1,656 downwards.
GGTTGCCGATTCCCGTTATCACGCGCTCGACGGCTTGCGCAGTGGCTTTTCGCTGCTGTTGCAACCCGTGCGCGAAACCCTGCGCGTACCCGCCGATGTCGCCACTGAGCTGGGCGGCTTTTTTACCCGTCACCGCCTGTTGCAAAATGAACGCGATGCGTTGCGCGCTGAGCGCGCGCGCTTGTGGGCGAGTGTCAACGCCGCACGCGAGATCAGTCGTGAAAACGCTGAGCTGCGCGCGCTGTTGCAATTGCAAACGCGGCCCGGCCAGCAGCTGGTTCATGCGGCCTTGCTGTATCGGGGGCATGACTGGTTTGCCCAGCGCATGACCCTGGATCAGGGCGCGGCGGCGAAACTGCGCAGCGGTTTGCCGGTGGTCGATGCCAGTGGCCTGGTCGGGCAATTGAGCCAGGTGTACCCGAGAACAAGCGAGGTCACGCTGGTGAGCAGCCCCGATCAATTAACCCCTGTGTTTATCGAGCGTACTGGCCAGCGTGGCCTGGCGGCAGGCAGCGGACACGGCCGGATGGAACTGAGATACATGCCGATCAATACCGATGTGCGTGTCAATGACCGCCTGCTGACGTCCGGCATTGATCGGGTGTATCCGGCCGGGATTCCAGTGGCACGCGTTACGCAGGTGTCGCATTCACAGTCCGGCCCGTATCTGCGGGTGGCATGCACGCCGCTGGCGGGTCTCGATCGTTCCCGTGCCGTGCTGGTGTTGCGCGCCGATCCGCCCGTCATTCAGGCGCCGTCGCCGTTGCCGCAGCCGGTCAAGCAGCCATGAGTCCCGCGCATTCGAGCGGCAACTGGCGCCGCATTCTGGGCAGTCTGACGCTGGCGCTGTTGCTGGAACAGCTGCCGTGGTCGGGCTGGGCGCTGGCGCTGCGGCCGGATTTTTTGCTGATTGGCGTGCTGTTCTGGGCCTTGCATCAACCCGCGCGCATTGGCTTCGGGTCGGCGTTTTTGGTCGGTTTGCTGGCTGACTTTCAGAATGGCGGGGTGTTTGGCCAGCACGCCATCGCTTACGTGGTCGGCGTATATCTGGTTCTGTTTCTGCGCTTGCGGCTGCTGCAGTTCGATCCGCTGCGCCAGGCGGCTCAACTGTTCCCCATGTTTTTACTGGTGCAGTTGCTGCTGCTGCTGGTTGGCTGGATGGCGTCTCATCCGCCGTCGGGTGTGAGCGCCTTGCTGCCGGTAACGAGCAATACCGTGATGTGGTTTGTACTCGTGGGCGTGCTGCGACTGTGGCATGGCAAGGGGATGCAGGATCGGGCATGAGACAGCCCACTCAGTTAAAAAATCTGGACCAGGAACTGGCCGGCTTTCACGGGCGATTGAAATTCGGCGCGGCCTTCGTTGTGCTGCTGGCGGCCGTGCTGTTGGCGCGCGGGTTTTATTTGCAGATTACGCAGCACGATTACTACACCGGGCGCGCCGAAAGGAATCGCATTTCGCTGGTGCCGATTGCGCCCAATCGCGGGTTGATTCTGGACAGCAAAGACCGCGTCCTGGCGGAAAACTATTCGGCCTATACGCTCGAAGTCACCCGTGGGCATATCCACAATCTTGAGGCCACGCTGGCCGAGGTGGGCAAGCTGATCGAGATTTCCCCGGGGCAGTTGCGGCGCTTTCGCCGCTTGTTGAGCGAGT
>JAABQE010000258.1 GCA_011391655.1 Hydrogenophilales bacterium | reverse complement strand
GGTGACCCTGACGCTGCCGGTGACGGCGACCCGCCCGGTATCGTTGCGACCGAGATCGAGCAGTTGAAGGTGCTCGGCGCATTCCTTGGGATCGGCCAGCAGTTCGTCGGCCAAACGCTGGTCGTCCTCGCGCGTGAGTCCGCGCGGCCGGGTACCGGCGATGGGGCGCAAGGTGACGGTGTCGCCTTCGAGCCGCACCAGAATTTCGGGTGACGAGCCGACAACGTGAAAGCCGCCAAAGTCATAGAAAAACATGTAGGGCGACGGATTGAGGCCGCGTAGCGCGCGATACAGCGACAACGGCGAGGCGTTGAACGGCCGCGACATGCGCTGCGACAGCACGACCTGCATGACGTCGCCGGCCGCGATGTAGTCCTTGGCCTTTTGCACCGCCGCCTTGAATTCGGCCTCGCCAAATTCGGACTTCGGTTCGTCAACTGCAACCACCGGTTCGGCCGGCAGATGCACCGCTGCGTGCAGTTGCTCGGTCAAGGCCTGCAAACGCAAATGCCCCTGCTTGTAAGCGTCCAGTTCAAGCGGATCGGCGTGGGTAATGAGATAGAGCTTGCCGGCCAGGTTGTCGAACACGGCCAGCTCTTCGGTCAGCATCAGCAGGATGTCGGGCGTGTGCAGCGCGTCTTCCTTGCGTTTGTCGGCCAACCGCTTCTCGATGTAGCGGATGGTGTCGTAGCCGAAATAACCCGCCAGCCCGCCAGTGAAGCGCGGCAGCCCCGCCACCGGCGCGGCCTTGAAACGCGCCTGGAAATCGGCGATGAAAACCAGCGGGTCAGGAAGGCTGTGCTCTTCCACCACCTGGCCGTCGGTTTCCACCGTCAGCAGATGCGCACGCACGCGGATCACCGTGCGTGCTGGCAGCCCGATGAAGGAATAGCGGCCGAAACGCTCGCCCCCCACCACCGATTCGAGCAGGTAGGTGTAAGGCGTGTTGGCCAGCTTGAGATACACCGACAGCGGCGTTTCCAGATCGCCGGGCAGTTCGCGCACCAGCGGAATGCGGTTGTAGCCCTGGCGGGCGAGGTCGAAAAATTCTTGTTCAGTCATTTTTTCAGAGGTCAGGGGTCAGGATTCAGGGGTCAGGGCAGGTCGCTGCGCACTTTGTTCAAGAAAAGCGTGGCCATCGGCCATACGCTCCCTGGCCCCTGAATTCTGAATCCCGACCCCTGAAGTTCACGCCTTCACCACTATTTTCGCCGCCTCGGCCAGGCTCGGCACCACCGCATCCAGATCGAGCTCACTCACCGGACGGCCACGGTTATAACCGTAGGGCACGCAAAACACTGGGCAGCCCGCTGCGCGCGCGGCCTGGGTATCGTTGAGCGAATCGCCAATCAGCAACAACTCGGCGGGCTTGACCTTGAATACCTCGCAGGCATGCAGCAGCGGCAACGGATCGGGCTTGCGCTTGGGCAGCGAATCGCCCGACAAAATCAACTCAAAATAATCGAACAGGCCCGTATCTTTCAGCAGTGGAACGGTGAATTGTTCGGCCTTGTTGGTGATGCACGCGATATGCACGCCCATCGCCTTGAAGGCGTTGAGGCCTTCGACCACGCCGTCGAACGGCCGTGAATGCAGCGACACGTGTTCGCCGTAATGTTTCTGGTACGCGGCGATAGCCTTTTCGAACAATGCGGCTTCGGGCTCGGCATCCATTTCGCCGGTGAGCACGCGCTTGACCAGCCGCGATACGCCATTGCCGATATAGGTGGAAATCGTTTCCAGCGACGGGCATGGACGGCCGAGATCGGCCATCATCAATTCAGCAGCGTGCGCCAGGTCCGGCGCGGTGTTGAGCAGGGTGCCGTCGAGATCGATGACGACCGCTTTAATGGGGAGAGGGAAATTCATTTTATGATGAGCAGTAAACAGTGAGCGGTAAGCAGTGAACGGTGAGGCGCGCGGGGTTTCCGCTTGCAACTCACCGCTCACTGCTCACCATATTTTCAGACCTTGGCCAATTCCGCACGCATCGCAGCAATGATGCTGTTATAGCGCTGCGGGTCGGTGTCTTTGGCAGCGCCAAACACGGCGGAACCCGCGACGAAGGTATCCACACCGGCGCGCGCCACTTCCAGGATATTGGCGGGGCCGACGCCGCCGTCGATTTCGATGTTCACGTTGAGGCCACGGTCGTCGATCATCTTGCGGACGGCGCGCGCTTTATCCAGCACGTAGGGGATGAACTTCTGGCCGCCGAAGCCGGGGTTGACCGACATCAGCAACACCATGTCGAGCTTGTCCAGCGTGTAGTCGAGCACGTCGAGCGGGGTGGCGGGGTTAAACACGAGGCCGGCCTTGCAGCCGTTTTCCTTGATCAGTCCGATGGTGCGGTCGACGTGCTCGGAGGCTTCGGGGTGAAAGGTGATGTAGGTCGCGCCAGCTTTGGCGAAATCGGGAATGATGCGATCGACCGGTTTCACCATCAGGTGCACGTCGATCGGTGCGGTGACGCCGTGCTTGCGCAGCGCCTCGCACACCAGCGGGCCAATGGTGAGGTTGGGCACGTAATGGTTGTCCATTACGTCAAAGTGAACGATGTCGGCACCGGAAGCGAGCACGTTGTCGACTTCCTCTCCCAGACGGGCGAAGTTGGCAGACAAAATAGAGGGGGCGATGCGAAAAGTCATGGGAAGCTCCGGAGTTATTGGATTAACCCGCCCATTTTAGCAGCCCGCCACGTCCTTGCGTTACACTGCGCGCATTCCATCCTGTCGAGCAAAACCGTGGCCGAAGGCAAGAAATATCACATCAGCGTCACCGTCAACACGTCCTACCTGGCCGACCAGAGTGACCCGTCCTCTGACCGCTACGTATTCGCCTACACCATCTCCATCGCCAACACCGGCACCGTATCCGCGCAGCTGATCTCGCGCCACTGGATCATCACCGACGCGGAAAACGTGGTTCAGGAAGTCAAAGGATTAGGCGTGGTCGGCGAACAGCCGCTGCTGCGGCCGGGCGAAAGTTTCGAGTACACCAGCGGTACCGCGATGGCAACGCCGGTCGGCACCATGCAGGGCACTTACCAGATGGTGGCGGAGGACGGCAACAAGTTCGACGCGGAGATTCCGGTATTCACGTTGTCGATGCCGCGCGTGCTGCATTGATGTACGAAGGGCGGTGAACGGTGAGCGGAAGGGGGGCGCGTGCACTTCACCCCGTTCACCATTCACCGCTCACTTCTTCATCGTCCACCAGACGATAAACACAAACAGGCTCAGCGCAATCCCGGCCTCCATCATCAGCCAGCCCAATCCCTGGCTCTCCATCAAACCCGTCCTCCCATTGTTATACTCACCGCGTGTTCTTAACGTGACCCATCTTCACCCGTGATGCTGTTACGCGCAAGCCCGTGGCTATTGGCCGCGCTGTTATCTGCCTGTGCGGTGCGTCCGCCGGCGCAGCCCCCTGCCCCGCCGCCGTCCCAGGCGGTGCGCCCGCCGGCGTTGATCCCCACCCCTGCGGCCACCTACCCCACGCTCAAACCCGTGGGCTGGGCCGCGCTCACCGCGTGGCAAGACGACAGCGTGAACGAAGCCTGGGACGCCTTCCTGGTCGGCTGCACCACGCTCAAAAAACAAACGGCATGGCAAGCCGCTTGCCAGGATGCGGCCGCCCTGCCGCCGCCCGATGATGCCACCGCGCGCGCATTTTTCGAGCAGCGCTTCCAGCCATATCAAACCACCCTGGACGACGGCAACGCCGAAGGCCTGATCACCGGCTATTACGAACCGCTGCTGAAAGGCGACCGCGTGCAAACCGAGCGCGCGCGCTTCCCGCTCTATGCCGTGCCGGACGATCTCATCACGGTCGACCTGGCGAGCGTCTATCCCGAACTGAAGAACCTGCGCCTGCGCGGGCGGCTGGTGGGCAACAAGCTGGTGCCTTACGCGACCCGCAAGGAAATCGAAACCGCCGCCAATGGCAACGGTTTCAGGGGCAAGCCCATCGCCTGGGCCGAAGATCCGGTCGATCTGTTTTTCCTGCAAATCCAGGGCTCCGGCCGCATCGAACTGCCCGACGGCTCACATATGCGGGTCGGTTATGCCGATCAGAACGGTCACGCCTACAAATCCATCGGCAAGCTGCTGGTCGAACGCAACGAACTCAAGCTTGAGCAGGCCTCGATGCAGGGCATCAAGGACTGGGGGCTGCGTAATCCCGACAAATTGCCCGAACTGCTCGCCAGCAACCCCAGCTTCGTATTCTTCCGCGAATTGCCCAACGGCCTGTCCGGCCCGCTCGGCGCACTTGGCGTGCCGCTCACCAGCGGTCGTTCGATCGCTGTCGATCCGCGTTACATCCCGCTCGGCTCACCGGTTTTCCTCGCCACCACCCAGCCCAATTCGACGCTGCCGCTGAATAAACTGGTGATGGCGCAAGACACCGGCGGCGCCATTCGCGGCGGCGTGCGGGCGGATGTGTTCTGGGGGTTTGGTGATGCCGCAGGCGAGCTTGCCGGGCGGATGAAACAGCGTGGCCGGATGTGGGTGTTGCTACCGAAGAACTATCCCTTGAACGCTGCCCGGCGCGACTGAAGCGGCTCAACCCTGCCTCTGCAGCGGATAAGCGTATGCCGGCTTACTTGGGCTGCGCATCCAGCCAGTCCAAAAGATCCGCACGGGTCATCGGCTTTCCAAACAAATAGCCCTGCAAGTAATCGACGCCGAGTTCACGCAATTTATCTGCGGTTTTTTGATCTTCCACGCCTTCCGCCACAGTTCTCAAACCGAACAGCTGGGCCAGGTTGATGATGGCCTGAACCATGCTCCGGCCTGAAGGCTCGTCCAGACGGCGCACGAAGGAAATGTCTATTTTGAGCTCATCGGCACGCATTTCATGCAACTGCGAGAGTGACGAGTAGCCCGTTCCGAAGTCATCGATGGCAATGCCAAAACCTGCCCGCCGCAGTTCCGATACCCGCTCTGCGCCATTTTGCACATCGCTTAACGCCACGCTCTCGGTCACTTCCAGCACCAGCGTTGAGGGTGCCAGGCCACGCTCGGCGAATTCTTTCAGCAGATTCTGCGTAAACGAAGGCGTGAACAGCTGGCGCTTGGATAGATTGACCGCGAGCGCCACGGTTTGCCCCTTGGCCTGCCATGCCTGAGCGGCATCCAGGCTGGATTTCAGGATATGCAGGCCAAGCTCGCCGATCAGGCCCAGGTTCTCTGCCATCGGAATGAACGTGGTGGGGCTGATCCAGCCGTATTCGCCATCGTGCCAACGTGCCAGAACCTCGACCGCGTGGCAACGACCCGAGCGCGCATCCACGATAGGCTGAAACCAGGTTTCGATCTGGCCCTGATTGACTGCGCGGGTGAGGTGGTTCTGGATATAGAGTTCCCGTTTGCCCGGGCCACTTCGCTCCACATCCTGGAAGAAACACACCTGGTTGCGCCCCTGCGATTTGGCAAAGAACATGGCTCGATCCGCCTGCGAAAAGAGCACCTCGATTTCCACCCCGTCGTTCGGAAAAATAGCCGCCCCCATGCTGAAGGTCACCCGGATTTCATTGTTATCCAGCATCAAGGGGCGTTCCAGAGACTGGATAATTTTTTCTGTCACGTTGCGAATGGCCTGAACCGATTGCATGTCCGGCAGCAGCAACACGAACTCATCCCCCCCCCAGCGCGCCAGCGTATCGCCGCTGCGCAATTCAGCGCGCAGCCGATCAGCGAACGCCACCAGCAAACGGTCGCCGGCCTTGTGGCCGAGGGTGTCATTGATGACCTTGAAGTTGTCCAGGTCAATAAAACAGACCCCCACCAGATGCCGGTTGCGCTCCGCAATGCTCAGCGCAATCTTGATGCGGTCTTCCAGCAGGATGCGGTTGGGCAGTTCGGTCAGCGCATCATGCAGCGCCATGTGGGTGATCTGCTTTTCGTTCAGATAGGTCTGGGTGATGTCACGCAGCACCCCGCGTACGCCGGCTACCTGACCGTTTTTGTGCCGGCTGGGGAGCAAGCGGCACTCCACCCAGGTTTCATGCTTGACCGCCCATTGCGGACGCAGGCGGAAGCGCAGGGTCACCTGCTGCTTCTCGCCCGAAAGCAGGGACTGCAACTGCGTTTGGAGCATGTCGACATCATCGGTGTGAATATCTTCGCAGATCGACAGACCGGCACTGTCATCGCGATGGGCGATCTTGTTCCATCCCGGGCTGGCCCGCAGGATGACGCCCTCTGTACTGAGTTCGATCACCGCCTCCTCCAGCAATGACAGCGTCTCCAGATAGTATTGCTGTTCCTGGACCCGGCTCTGGATCGTCTCCATCAGCCGCTCGAAGGCAATGGCCGTTTCGCCGATTTCGTCGTCATCCCTGCGCGCCGGCTCCAGTTTGGCGACCAGGGCCTCGCAGCTTTCCCCCTCGGCATACAGACGGGCAGCTTTGCCCAGGGTTTCGACACGATGTGCCGTCCGCGCCAACCAGCGTCCCAGGCTCATCCAGACCAGCAGCGCGAGCAACATGATCGCACCGAAGGTCCACAGGATGAAGCGCGAATAGGGCAGCTGATCGGCTACCTCACGGTAGATTTCAAGAACCGGCCCCTTTCCATCGTCCGCTCCAGCTTGAACCAGCGGCCAGGGCAACTCGGTGTTCAACGCGCTTTTCCCTCGGGGCGGCGGGCTGTCATTGGATTGTGCGACCAGTTGGCCTTGATAGCTGAGTTGCAGGAAGGTCTCTGGAATGACCACTTCCCGCAAGGTGGAGTTGGACAGGGATTTGAACAAAACCAGACGCCCCTCGCCCCGTTTACCCAGCCAAACCGGGATCTGGAATACCCGGTAAAGCTGGCGGAACTGCGGCGCATACACCCATGCCGCCTGCCCGGCGAACAAGTCCTTCAACGAAGAGGATTCCGAGCCATGGTGAAAAATCACCTGATTGTCGGCATCCAGAACAAGCAAGTTTGAAAACTCACTCAGCGTCCACTGCACATTCAGATACGCCGTCAGTTTGGGCAGCGCCAACTCATCCGGGGCCTCGAGAATGCGTAGATACTCAATCCGTGACTGAGCCTGCATCGCGGCGGTAGTCCACGCGATCTCCAGACGGGGCAGCACTGTTCTGTAGTGCTCCAGCAACTGGCTTTGCTGTAGCTGGCGGTCACGTTCACGAATATTGGACAGGGTTGAAGCGGCGCCCAGCAGAATGATCGCGGATGCAATCAGAACCGTCAGCGCCAGATGCGAATACGCTTGCCACCGCAGTCCGCCCGAGAAGCGTGAGATGAACCCCTGCCGCGAGTGTTTCACCATGACGCCGTGCTGACTGACCGCAAAAGACCCGTTACGAATCGCCCGACCGGATTGGATGACCGAGCCTGGCTCAAGACGATTCGAACATCACGAGGAAAACGTCGTGCGGGCATGTACGTTATTTACACACAGTCATCGATTAATCCACTTATCGGCTATCGATCCCCGGATATTCATACCGGGTGGCAAGGGCGACCCCATTTCGACCAGAAATTGTCTACTCGCCTCGACTTCAGCCTCCTTGAACCGCCCATCCAGGCTGAACAGATCCGGAATCCGCTGGATCGCACTCGCCAGATCCTGACCCAATTCGGCGTCCGCAACGCCCAGCTTGGCCACAATATCGGCGGGCTTGCTACGGTGTATCCATCGCAAGCTGCGTTTCAGCATGGCTGTCATGAACTCAACCCGCTGCGGATGATGCTCGACAATTTCAGTTGGACAAATCACCACCGCGCGAATGTGATTCGCCCACTCCGCCTGGCCAAGGGCACTGGGATCGGACAAGCTGGCCAGATGCGAGCCGATTTTCTTGCGCACCAAGGTGCCGGACAACGGCGCTTCACAAAAAACAGCATCCACCGTGCCACTAATCAAGCTGCCTTGCATGCCTGCCAGATTCTGATTGGTCTGCACCCAGCGAACCTCATTGCTG
>JAABQE010000257.1 GCA_011391655.1 Hydrogenophilales bacterium | reverse complement strand
CCTGGGGCTGGCGTTCATGACCGAGACCGCCGGCCTGTCGCTGGCGCTGGGCGCGTTTCTGGCGGGCATGCTGATCTCGGAAACCGAATACCGCTATCAGGTGGAAGACGACATCAAGCCTTTCCGCGATGTCTTGCTGGGCTTGTTCTTTGTCACCATCGGGATGCGGCTCGATTTCGCGCAGATTGCGTTGAACTGGGGCGACATTCTGCTGCTGGTGACGGCAATCATGATTGGCAAGGCCGCACTGGTGGCGGGGCTGGGCGTGGCTTTTGGCAGCACCCGTCCTACCGCCGTGCGAACCGCCCTGGGCCTGGCGCAAGCCGGTGAATTTGGTTTCGTGTTGTTGGCGCAGGCAGCGGATCTGAAGCTGCTGGGGACTGAAATCACGCAACCGGTTCTGGCTGCCATGGTGTTGTCGATGCTGATTGCGCCGCTGCTGATCAACCACATGGATACCTTGACGCGGCTGCTTGCGGGTAACGAATGGGCGGGGCGCGCCAAGGAAGTGCATGACATTGCGGTCAAAACCTTTGGCAAATCCAGGCACGTCATCATTTGCGGCTACGGCCGCAGCGGCCAGAATCTGGCGCGCCTGCTGGAAGCCGAAGACATCACCTTTGTCGCACTTGACGCCGACCCCGAGCGTATTCGCGCGGTGGCCGCCTCGGGTGTGTCCGTGGTTTATGGCGACGCCAGCCGCCGCGAAGTGCTGGTCGCTGCAGGTCTGAGCCGCGCGCAGGCCATCGTCGTCACCTATTCTGATTTGCCGTCCAGCATGGCCATCCTGCGCCATGTGCGCGAGCTCCGGCCGGAATTGCCGGTGGTGGTGCGCACCATCGACGATTCGCACATTGATGCGCTAAAGGAGGCGGGTGCGACTGAAGTGGTGTCTGAGGTGATGGAAGGCTCGCTGATGCTGGCTTCGCATGCCCTGATGCTGCTGGGGGTGCCGCTGTCGCAAGTGTTGAAGCGTATCCGCAAGGTGCGCGAATCACGCTATGCCATGATGCGCGGCTTTTTTCGCGGCGCCAGCGATGCCGACGATGAGCTGGACCAGCATGCCCAGCCCCGCCTGCATACTGTTTTGATCACCCAGGGCGCGGCCACGGTAGGGCGCCGCCTGGACGAACTGATGCTGGATGAGCTGCTGGTGGACGTGGTGGCGATCCGGCGTCAGGGAATCAAGGGAGTGGATCCCCAGCCTGACACGGAAATCCAGGTCGGTGACGTGCTGATGCTGCGCGGCGCCGCCGATGGACTGGCGGCGGCGGAGTTCAGGGTGTTGCAGGGCTAGGCCGCAACCAAGCCGGTTTAGGGCGCTTTGCAGACGGTGTAAAAGGCAGTGCCGTCGTCGACATAGGCGGCAGCGGTGGTCGTCGTGGTGCCTGTTCCGGCGCGCACGGTGCCGGTAGTAGCAACGCCGTCGTCGAATTGGGTGTCAACCGCCTGTGCGATTTTGGCCGGCAGATTGTTGGAACAAATTACGATGCCCGGAATGGCGAATGCGCCATTCTGTACGCCCGTCACACCGGAGGCCGCGTTGGGTGGTGTCGTGTTGTCATCGACAGCGCCGCCAACCAAACCCGCACGACGTAGATGCAACCAGAACTGGCGGGACTCATCTGTCGCTGTCGCCGTGTTATAAGCACCTGAAATAATGCCATCCCCAACTGCACCCGTACTTGCTGTCGGCGCAGTAATCGTCCAGCGTGCTGCCGCACCAGCATCATCCCCGGGCAGTGCGCGATAGCGATCCTGATACAGGTTGATCGCAGCAGTCATCGACTGGAAGTCGTTGGATACGTTGCGAATGCGCCCCTGGGTGATCAGTTCCTGCCCCTTCAAAATGCCGCCAAGCAGCAGGCCGATAATGACCAGCACAATGGCGATTTCGATCAGCGTGAAGCCCGACTGGCGTCGTTTGATTTGTGGGTAAGGCATGGCAAGTCTCTCCGTTTATTATGGGCTGCTTTTTTCCATGCAAAACCCGTGCCCGGCCGTGTTTTTGTTAATGTGTTGTTTTTAAACGGATAAGTAGATGAAACAGGTCGGGGGGCCGTGCCTGTTTGACGAAAGTACGACACCCTCGCCGGGTTTCCGTCAAATCCGGGTTGGCTTGGCGGGTTGGCTGGCTCCATTTCCTCTTTGGACTGCCGATAGAGTGGGATGCTGAATCATGTCCTGTATTGTTTGTCGTCTGTTTCTCCCCTTACTTCCCTTTCCCGCATTTCATGACTGAATCGATCGAAACCCCGTCGCGCTGGACTTGGCTGACCTCGCTGGCCACTCATTTCACGCGCGTGGCGCCGGGGCGCTGGCTGGCGCTGATGCTGCTGGCCTTGCATGCCGCGGTGGTGTTCGATGCCGATGCGGCGTTTACCCAGGCTTTCTTGCTTGCGCATTACGGGCTGTTTCTGCTGTGGCAGCCGCTGGTGCGCAGCGAAACACGCATCGAGCCGCGGCTGGCGTTGCCGGTGTTTGCCATGGCGGCGCTGCTGGTGTTGCTGGACAGCACCTGGGTAATGGCACTGTGGCTGGCGATTCTGGCCGGACTGATGGGCGCGGTGGCAACCTCGCAAAACGAACGCGGGCCGCGCTGGGCTTATTTGCTGGCGCTGGCTTATTTGCTGGCACTGTTGCTGGCCTGGGTGCTGCCGCAAAGTTTGGGCGGCACGGCGCGGCCCGATGGCCTGGAGGTTGCCGTGCGTTTCGGCTTGCCGTTGTTGCCGCTGGTGATCCTGTTTCTGCCCGCCACGCGCCAGCGCAGCACCTCATCGACGCTCGATTTCATTTACGGTCTGATGCTGTCGCTGCTGATCATGGTGATGGCGTTAGGCGTATTTGCCGTGGTGGCGGTGGCCAAGGTGAGTTATGCGTGGGCGCTGGTGCAGACCTTGTTGGGCATGGCGGCGCTGTTGCTGGCTTTGTCGTGGTTGTGGAATCCGCGCGCCGGGTTTGCCGGACTGGGGCAGGTGACCTCGCGCTATTTGCTGTCGGTGGGCTTGCCGTTTGAGGGATGGGCGCAACGGCTGGCGACACGCGCCGAACGTGAGCGTGACCCGGAGTCGTTTGTGCGCGACGCGCTGGCCGACCTCCATGAACTGACCTGGATCCGCGGTGGACATTGGCAGGCGGCGCGCGGCGAGGGGCAGTTTGGTGAGCCGGCTGAACACAGTGTGAGCCATGAGTTTCATGGCCTGCACCTGACGTGGCAATCCCAGCGGCCGCTTACCCCCGCGCTGGCGCTGCATGTGCGTTTGCTGTCGCAGTTGCTGGGGTATTTTTACGCCGCCAAGGTGCGCGAACAAACCCTGCGCGAACAGGCCTACAGTCAGGCGATCCACGACACCGGCGCGCGGTTGACGCACGATGTGAAGAACATTTTGCAGTCGATGAAAACGCTGCTGGCCGCCGCCGACATGTCGACACCCGAGGACAGCGATCGCTTGCTGGCGTTGATGAAACGCCAGTTACCACAACTGGCGGCGCGCTTGTCGCAGACCGTCGACAAGCTCAAACAGCCGAGTGAAATGGATGTCGCGCAACTCCCCGCGCAAAGCTGGTGGAAAGCGTTGCAAACACGCTATGAACAGGATGACGTGCGATTTTTTGCCGATGCAATCGACGACACGCCTTTACCGCAGGATCTGTTCGACAGCGTAGTGGACAACCTGCTGACCAATGCGCTGCGCAAACGCCAGAGTGAGCCGGGTGTGGCGGTGGAGGCGCGGCTGGTGCTGCATCCGCTGGTGGGCCTGACGGTGACTGATAGCGGGGCCGCCGCGCCCGAGCATGTGGCGCGCAACCTGTTCCTGAGTCCGGTTGTATCGGATTTTGGTTTGGGGGTGGGGCTGTATCAGGCCGCGCGTCAGGCCGCGCGGGTCGGGTACCGGCTGGAGTTGACTGACAATCAGGCGGGCCGGGTGAGCTTTTGTTTACAGGCTACGGGCAGCCTGTAGGACACACGCGGGGAAACAAAAGGGGGTAAGACACCCAAATAAGCAGGTCGTCGAATTCAAGGTTTGCTTCGCTTGTATTGCTTGGCTTGAAAGGGGCCCGGCTGACGTAGATGAGATCCCCATCCAGATTTTCCACTTCGTTTACGCCAGTCGGGGCGGCCAGATAGCCGCCATTGATGTAATTGCGCGCACCCTTGCCGTTGGGGCCGTGTGACATGAGAACTACCGGCACATCGGCGGCAAGGTTGCCTGAAAAACAGCTATTTGAACTGCACACCTGGCGCCAGGTGGAGGCGGGTGTGACGGAGCTGCTGATACCGGAGTCGCTGCTGGTGACGGCATTGACCGTTGCATAGTGCAGGCGATTGCCCCAAGCATCCTTGTCTCCTGCTCCGAGCGTAACCCATGGCAAGGAGCCAATTTGATTCAGGCATCCGGAGCCAGAACGATCTTCAACGCCATCTCCACTTGTGTCTGGACAGGGAAGATATGGCTTGCTGCTTGCTGTTTTATGCGTCATCGCATAACCGATGATTGCCTCCTTCGCTTCTTCCAGCGTTTTATTGGTTTCTGCAATTCGCCGCGCCTGAATTTGCGCTGACAGTGGCACGGCCAGCCCGCCAATCAGAATGGTGATGATGACCAGTACGATAGCCATTTCGATCAGGGTGAAACCGCGTGGGATCGTGGTCATGGCGTGGGTCTTTCTGTTGCGGTTGGCTGTGGGTGCAGCACTTGATACGGTTCGTATACTTTTCCGTTGGCGCGTATTTGGCCCGGCTTCATGTTTGAGACTCCGGATGCACCGACCTGAGCTTTGCCGTCTACCCAACGCGTGGTTTTGCCGTCTGACCGGATCAGTACGCCGTCAAACTGGACGGGTGCGGGTGCGGTGTCCGGCGCGCCCGCCTGGCTGGAATGCGGGAGGGTGGAGGATGGATGGGCGCGGGTGGTTTGCATTGCGGCGCGTTGCGCCGGGGTGAAAAACAGGCGTTCCAGTTCTGCCGGGGAGGTGTCTGCCGCGCCCAGCGGGAGAGGCATCAGACCGGCGATCAAGAGGAGAGTCGTGGCATGCCACTTTCTGCAGAGCGTGCTCATGGGGAGGGGCTCCCGTCTTTTTCCGCCATTTTTTCGGTCACGGTAAACCACAATAGATCGCACTCGGTTCCGAGTTGTGGCGAATGGACGGTCTCCGAGACCGATTCGTTCAAGCGTGACAGCCGGCACCCCTGCACGCGAACCACCCCGGGTGCACGCGCCTTGAGTGCCGTCAAAAAGCGGGGGAGATCGCTTTCCAGCAACAGGGGCAGGGTCAGGGTCATCACGGTCTGGCCGAGCGGTAAGCTCTGCGCCAGTGTGGGGGGTGAGTCTGTGCGTGGCGTCAGGCGGTAGTCGAGACCATAGAGCCCGGCGTCGCGGTTGGCGTGCTGCGCCGCTTCAATCCAGGTCAGGCGATCTTCCGGGCCGACAAATCCGCGCGCGGCAAGCGCTTGATAGGCGGCCAGATGGGTTGTGATGAGTTGCTGCTGCTGACGGCTGTGATTGAGTTGCAGTTGCGATCGCTTGAGCGCGCTGTGCTGCTGCTGCAAAGCGTAGTTCGCTTGATCTGCAAGGTTATGGCTCCACCACACGCCGCCGATGGCCAGCAGCAGGATGGCCAGCAAGAGCAACAAAGGCAATTTGAGGACCGGGAAGGGCGGGAGGGTCATGGTCGAACCTCGCGATATTCCAGGCTGAGGCTGAAGCGCGCGGCAGGGGCATTGGCTAAATTGGCGTCATAGGTTTTACCCGACAGGGTCTGGCTGGAGTCAGCGTTGACCGGGCTGCTTTGCAAGCTGACGTTCTGCAAACCGGGAATCGCTTGCAGAGTACTGATGAAGCTTTCGATGTGCTGCATGGCTGCGCGGTAGTTGCCGTCGAAAGGAGTTAACGAAGCATCGAGCGTGATGGTCGAGTCCGCCTGGAGCAGCGCATTCGTCCAGCTCAAACTATCCAGGCGAATCAGTGGCGCGGCCTGCATGGCCTGGCTGATGGCCACCATCAAGGCGTAAGCGTCGGGCTCGGGTGTGCTGAGCTGCCGCGCCAGCGCAACGGTTTGTGCCAGTTCTTCGGGTGTTGCGGCCTGGGTGGGAAAGCTGTGCGCGATGGCCTGGTAGCGCGCGTCTAGCTGGGCTTGTTGTTGAGCCAGTTGGCGCGTTTGATCGCTCAGGTCTTGCGCATACAGCCAGAAGGCCGCCGTGATGCCTATCCCGAACAGGGCGATGAATGCGGCGGCCGCGTGCAGGCCGCGCCGCCAGCGAAACTCGGTGTGATGCTGGAGCAGTTCGGGCGGGGCCAGATTCAGCTGCACCGCTTCACTGGCAATGGCTGCCAGCGGGGCGATTTCCGGCGTGTCCACGAGGAAGCTGTCCGGGATGCGCAGCGCACGCGCGAGTGTGGCGATATCGATCAGGCGGGTGCTGAATGCGGGGTCGGCGTTGAGCGGCGTCTGGGCGCTGTCGAGCTGGCCGCTGGGGTCGAGCAACAGCACATGCAGGCGGGCTTCACGCGGCAGAATGCGCTGGCCGGTGAGGTAAAGCTGCGTTTTGGCGATTTCGTCGGCTGCGTTGCTGGGCAGTTGGGTGGGGGTATCGCCCCCGATCAGACGCGAAAAGCGCAGCAAGCCATTGTGGTAATACGACAGGCGCAGACTGTTGTTGAGGCGGTATGCCAGCAGGGTATGCGTCTCATGCAGTCGCAGCTTGTGCAGCAGGTGCTGGCAGGCCAGCGCCAGTGGCGTGATGCCGGACAGCGGCACCCGTTCGCGGTCCAATACGCTGAGCCAGGGCGTTAACCAGTCGGCATCCGTCAACGCGGCCAGCAGATAGCGGTCGTCGCGGCGCCCGGTCGCTTCGCGCGCCTGCCGCCAGGCACCGGTAAAACGTGCATTGCGAAACACCTGCTTGAGCTTGCGCGCCAATAACTCGTCGCGTGCGCGTCCCTGTACATGCGGCAGGATATCGCTGCGATAGTCTTCATCAACCGTGTCGACCACGAGCAGAACCGGCAGGTGCGCGTGCTTGAGGATGATTTGACGGAACCCTTCCAGACCTTTGGCCGTGGCAGCAAACTCACCCAGCCAGTGCATCTGGCCCGGACGCCAGTCGAGCACGCCAATCTGGCGCGGCGTGGCAAGCAGGATCAGACGGTGATCGAAGAGACCGGCCGGGTTCATAGCGGCAAGTTTCCAATCAGGTCGTAAATCGGCAACAGTACCGATACCAGAATGCCGCCGAGCAGCAGGCCGAGGATGGCGGTGAGCGCAGGCTCCAGAATTTTGAGGCCGCTATCAATCGAGTCGAGCACTTCCTGATTATAAAAAACCGTCACGTTATCCAGCGCTTCGTCGAGTGCGCCGGTGGTTTCTCCGACACGCAACATGCGGATCACCAGTGGCGGAAACAGCGCCAGCGACTGAAAGCTTTCGGATAGACCGCGACCGTCCGCGATCTGTTGCCCGGCGCGGCGGATGCCGCCCGCAATGACCCGGTTGCCTGCGACCATTTCGCCTGCGCGCAGGGCATCGAGTACGGTGACGCCGGAGCGGTACATCATCGACAGCGTGTTAGTGAAGCGTGACAGCACGATTTTTTGCACAATCGGTCCGATGATGGGCAAGCGTAACTGGGTGCGATCCCACCAGTCGCGCCCGGCCTCACTCTTTTTCACCCACATCGGCAGGCCGCCGCCCACTGCCACCATCAGCAGCAAACCGATCAGCCAGTACGAGCGCATCGCGTTGGAGATCGCCATCAGAATCAGCGTCGGCAACGGCAGAACCACGCCCATGGTTTGCACCAGGGTGAGCACCTGCGGCACCAGATAAATCATCAGAAACAGGATGGCCGCGCCGACGACCACCAGCACCATTGCCGGATAAATCATCAGCCGTTTGGCCTTCGACGCGACCTCTTCCTGCCATTTCAGTGATTCGCCCAGGCGCTCGAATACCGTGTCCAGCAGGCCGGTTTGTTCGCCGGCCTTGATGCTGTGGACGAACACGGCGCCGAACACCGCCGGGTGTGCAGCAAGCGCCTGCGATAACACTTTGCCGCCCTCAAGGTCTTCCAGCAATGCGGTCAGTACATCGCGAAACCCGCGTTTTTCCATGGTGTCGCGCAGATCGCGCAGGCCATCGAGCAGGGGAATCCCGGCGCGGGTGATATAGCGCATGTGGATGCAAAACGTCACCAGGTCGCGCCGCGTTACCCGCTCGCGCCCTTGGGGCGCGTATTGCCGGGATAGCTCGGACAGCGTGACGAGATCGAGCCCCATGCGCTTGAGTCGCAGTTCGAGGTCAATGTCGTTGACGGCGGATAGCACCCCTTTGACGGAGCGGCCGGTTTGGTCGATGGCGCGGTAGTCGAAGAAGGGCATGGGTTAGCTTTTCTTCGTTATGTTTTGTGTGGGTGCGGAGGCTTCGCTTTTCGCCTTTGGGCGAGTTACTTTCTTTTGCTTCGCCAAAAGAAAGTAACCAAAGAAAAGGCGACCCCACATCGCTGCCCTGCGGGTTCCCGATTTGGCGCGCGCGGGCGGGCGCTCTACCAACTCGCCCTGGCACGGGGCACAAAACGCCCCGTGCTGCGGAACTCGGACACGATTCCGCTCTTGTCCCGCCCGCGCGCGCCAAATCGGCAGCGCTGAAGGGGAGCACCCCCCTGAGCCGCCACCGCGTAATGCTGACCTGTAGCCAAGCGCTGGCGCATGCAGGGGCGCCCCTTGTGTGTCGCCGAGAAGCGCAGCCAGCCGGGGACGAGAGGGGGTGGGTGTCTGAGCTCCGCAGTGGGTCGCGGTTTGTGCGACCCGCCAGGGCGAGTTCCAGCCCCGCCCCGGGTGGCGAGCATCGCAGGGGAGCCGAAGGCCGACACACCAGGGGTGGCCTTTTCTTTGGTGGCTTTCTTTTGGCCACGCAAAAGAAAGCCACTCGCCCACAGGCGAAAAGCGAAGCCATCGCGCCTCAGTTAAAAAAAGTGAAGTGCTCAACGCCATCCTCACACCCGCCCCGTCAAATCCACCACCCGCGCCACTTCATCCAGCGAGGTAATGCCATCGCGTACGCGCTGCAAGCCGTCCTCCGCCAGCGGGCGGTAGCCATGCTCGAACGCGGCGCGGCGAATGTCATGCAGGGGCGCGTGATTGGCTACCAGTTCGTCGAGTGTCGGATCCATGCGCAGCACTTCGATCAGCGCCAGCCGGCCCTTGTAGCCTTTTTGGCTGCACGCCGGGCAGCCGGCGGGGCGATAAATTTGCGGCAGATGATCGGGGTCGGAACCGAGGATGCGGGCTTCGTGCTCGTCCGGTGTGTAGGCTTCCTTGCAGTGCGGACACAGCTTGCGTACCAGCCGCTGCGCGATGACGCCGATGATGTTGCCGGACAGGATGCCGGGCAGGATGCCGATGTCCATCAGACGCGGGAACACGCCGAGCGCGGAGTTGGTGTGCAGGGTGGTGAATACCTGGTGGCCGGTCATGGCGGCGCGGAACGCCATCTCGGCGGTATCCTTGTCGCGTACCTCGCCGACCAGAATGATGTCGGGGTCCTGCCGCATGATCGAACGGATGCCGTTGGCGAAGTCGAGCTTGAGGGTTTCGTTGACCGAGCTCTGGCGCATCAGCGTGACCGGGTATTCGACCGGGTCTTCCAGCGTCATGATGTTGACGGTTTCGTTGTTGAGGTGCGACAGCATCGAATACAGCGTGGTGGTTTTGCCGGAGCCGGTGGGGCCGGTGACGACCAGGATGCCTTCGGGGCGCGCCATCATCAATTGCAGTTCACGCAGGGCATCGTCGGTGAAGCCCATGTATTCCAGCGGCATGATGGATTTTTCGCGGTCGAGAATCCGCAGCACCAGATTCTCGCCATGAATGCCAGGTTGCGACGACACCCGAAAATCGATCGGACGGCCGTTCAGCGTGAGCGACATGCGGCCGTCCTGCGGTGCGCGCGTTTCGGCGATATTCATCCCCGACATCACTTTCAGCCGCACCAGGATGCCCGGCCAGTAGGCTTTGTGCAGGCTGCGGATTTGTTCCAGCACGCCGTCGATGCGGTAGCGGATGCGCAGGAAGGAATGCTCGGGCTCGAAGTGAATGTCGGAGGACTCGCGCTTCACCGCGTCGGTGAGCAGCGCGCCCACCAGCCGCACCACGGGCTGGGTGTATTCCTCAGTGTCGGGGTTGAGGCTGGCGTAATCGACCTCGCCGGTTTCGATTTCGCGCAGGATGCCGTCGAGCGAGAGATCGAAGCCGTAGAACTTGTCGATGCATTCGAGCAACTGCGCTTCGCCCGCCAGCAGGGTGTTGATTTCGAGCTGGCCGCCGAGCGCGGCTTTCAACTGGTCGAGCGCGACCACATTGAACATGTCGGTGGTCGCCAGGGTCAGCACGTTGCGTGTCGCATCGTGTGCAATTGGCAGCAGATGGTGGCGGCGCGCGAAGTCTTCGGGCACCTGTTGCAGCGCTTCGGGGTCGGCCACCACTTGCGTGAGATCGATGCCCTGACTGCCAAGCGCATTGGCGAGCTGGTCGCGCAATACCGCTTCGGTCATGAAACCCAGCGCGGTTAATTGGCGACCAATCGGCAGGCCGGAGATTTTCTGCTCTTTCAGCCCGATGCGCAGCTGGTCGAGCGTGATGAGTCCCTGGCTGACCAGGGTTTCACCCATGCGAAGTTTTTTACGGCGTTCCATCGGGGTTGTTAGCGAGCGGACTGCAACTGCTGCACCCGGGTGCTCGCCTGGGTGCGGTCAAAGCGGTGAACGCCGGGGAGAGCGAGGGCTTTCTCGTAGTAAGTCAGTGCAGCGGATGCCTGGTGCAACTGGTCGAGGCTGACAGCGAGGTTGAAGGCGTAGTCAGCATTGTCCGGTGCGCCGCGATAAGCCTCGAAATAGGCGGCCTGGGCGTCGCTCCAGCGTGTCTGACTGGCATAGAGGTTACCCAGGGTCTGAAAAAGCTGCGGGCTGGGGTCGCGTTCGATCAGCATTTTCAGGCGGCTTTCGGTTGCCTGGCTGTCGGTATTGCCGAGCAGGTCGAGCAGGGCGCCCTGTGCTGTGGCATTGCGCGGATCAATGTCGAGTACCTCGCGATACAGGCGCTGCGCGTCGGCCTCGCGGTTCTGGATACTGGCGATGGTGGCCAGACCCAGCAATGCATCGATATTGCCGCCGCGTGCGGCGGCCTGGGTGTAGAGCCGTTGGGCATCGGCCAGGGCGCCACGCTGATAGGCGGCGTAGGCCTGGCTCAGCAAGGTATTTTGCATGTCGGGCCGGAACAGCGGCGGCGCGGCAGACGGTGATGCGGGGGGGGGCGCAGAGCGGTTGGCAGACGGCGTGCTGGGGGTCGCCGTTGCTGCAGCCGGAGTGGGCGCTGAGTCCGTTTGGGATACGGGTGGCGCAGGCGCGGTGACGGGTGCGGATTCGACCGGGCTGGGGGCAACCGGGGGCGATGCGACAGGGGCGGGTTCAACCGGAAAGGCCTTCGTCGGTGTAACGGCAACAAGGGGCGCAGTGGCTGCCTCGGTGGTCGCCGGCGAAGGGGTCACAGCAGGCGGTGGCTGCAGCGCAAAGTACAGGTAAACGCCGTAGCCCAGCGCGATCAATGCCGCCAGCATGACGGTGAGGGGCACCAGCGAAAGCTGTGGCCAGCGAAAGGCAGGCGCACGCTTAGGAGTCGTTGCAGGTGCGGCCCCGCTACTGCCAAACAGCAGGTCGGGCGGCTCCACCCATTCGCGCGCCTCAGCCGCGCTGGGTTGACGGACTTCGGCGTGCTTGGCTACGGGTTCCAGTTCGAGGTCGTTTTTGCCCTGCCCGCGCGGCTCAGGGTTGCCTGCGCCAGACTTGTTGGTATTGGCGGATTCTGCTTGCTTGAGCGCTTTGAGCAGGAGACTCACTGCCCGCTCCGGGCTTGGGGGAGCAGGTGCTGGAACTGGCGCAGTTCGCTGCTTTCCAGGCTGGGGTCGGAGACGACCACGGGGCGTAGAAAAATCACCAGCTCGGATTGGCTGTTGATACGCTCGTGCTGGCCAAATAGGGCCCCGAATCCTGAGGGGCGCGATAGCCCCGGCAGGCCGTCGCGGGCGTTGCTGCTGTCGTCCTGAATCAAGCCGCCGAGGATTACCGTCTGGCCGCTCCTGACCTGCAATAGCGATTCCATTTCGCGCACCTGAATCTCGGGCACCAGATTGGTGATGTCGTTACTGAATTGCTTGAGCGCCGGGTTGGGGTCTTCCTTGTAGCCCACCACGCGCGAAATGGTCGGGCGCACGGTGAGGGATACCTGGCCGTTGTCGCCGATTTGCGGGGTGACGCTCATGACCACGCCCACCGGTACGGTGTTGGCAGTGGTGGTGTAAACGGGCAGTGTGAGCGGAGAACCGGTGGATGAAAGGGTGCCTTGCTGCACTTCGATGGTGAAATACACTAGGTTGTCCACCACCTTGAGCAGCGCGGTCTGGTTGTTCAGCGCCATCAGCTTGGGGCTGGAGAGCACCTTGGTGTTGCCATAGGATTCCAGCAGGTCGATGGTCGCCTTGAAGTTCGATTGCGGTGTGCTGGTGTAGGAAATGGAATAAAAAGGCTGCAGCGTATTGGCGAGATTGGTCAAGGCGCCGCCGGTGTTGATCGCCCAGCCGGTTGCGCCCTGCACCAGTTCGTTCCAGTTGATGCCGGCCCGATACTGGTCTTTCAGCCGGACTTCAACGATGGTCGCTTCGATCATCACCTGGCGCTGAGACGTCTGCGTGACGCTATCCAGATACTGCTGTACCACCTCGTGCTGACGTGCGGTGCCGAGTACCGATACCGTGCCCGTCATCGGATTGACGGCGACATCGTTCTTGCTGTCGACCGACACATTGCCAAAGGCAGCAGTGAACAGGGTGGCCGCGCCGCCGCCGGCTTTGCTGGCCGCCTCGGTTTGCGAGACCCGTTCGGCACGTGCTTCTTTTTCGGCCTGCAGGCGCGCAGCTTTTTCTTCGCCGCTCTGTTTGATGGCGCGGGTGCCTGCCAGGAGCGAACGCAGATTGTCCGCCAGCACGGCCCAGAAGTCGTTGTTGGTCTGACTGGATACCGTAGTCGAGGAGGAGTTGCCGCCGTTGCTGCCGGATTGCCCGCTACCGCCGGTTTGCCCGCTGGCGCTGCCCGTGCTGGCGATTTGCGCCGCCACCCCCACACTGGATGTGGTGTTGCGCGCCACGTTCACATAATTGACGCGGTAGGTTTTGGGGTAGGGCGTGTCAGGCATGACCGAAATGGTTTTGCCGTGGGTTTCGTAGCGCAAATCGGCCTGGCGCGCGATGCGGTCGAGAATCGAGGGTAGCGGTTCGTTCACTGCGTTGAGCGAGACGCGCCCCGTGATGCCGGGGAACAGGTCGATGTTGTATTGGGTGTCGCGCGCGATGGAAAACAGCAGGTCTTTCACCGGCACGTCGTTGACCACCACGGTATAGGTTGGAACAGGGGCGCTCAGCTTGGGCGGCGCCAGTGCGGGGGCGGCTTTGACCGGGGCGGGTGGCGCGGCGCCCGGTATGGCGGGCTGTGCGGGCTGGCTGATGTGATTGGGCGAGATGTCGAATGTCTGGGGCGGCACGCAGCCGCTCACGAGCACCAGGCTGGATAGGGCCAGGGCCGTCGATACTGTGTGATTCAACACGGTGCGGTTCAACACAAAATCAGTCATCCTGTTGGCAAGACTACGCTGCGCATTTTGCCGACCGTGCGCAGAAACGGTACGCCCCGAAGGGCATCCATGCTGGCGGGCGAGGCGGGCAGTGTGCGCAACGCCGCTTCGGCGGTGCTGCGATCAGGAAACTCTCCCGCCAAGATCATCCAGGCGGGGATGCCGTGACTCAGCCCGTGTAACACGCGCACCGGTTGTGGGGCGGCGGCGTTCAGGCTCTCCACTACTACGGCCGCCTGCGCGGCTTCTTTAACCGCGGCCAGCTGGATGACATGGGTGCCGGGCGCGGCGGTGGCAAGCCAGTTCCGGGTTTGCCGGGCGTGTTCGGCCATGCGGGTGGCGGGCGCGACAACCGGGGGGGGAGGCGGAGATGGACGAGCCGATTGCGGCGGTGCGGGCAGCGACAGCGCTTGCCAGGCGATAAAAGCCAGCAGGCTCAACACGGCCGCGAGTCCGGCGCTCAGCCATGCCCAGCGATGCCGTCCAGGCCGGCTGGTGTGCTGTTGTGGTTGCATCTCGGCATCCCCTGCGGCGGCAGCCAGATGCGCCGGGGTCAAGGTGTGGGTTTGTCCGGCATAGGCCGCCAGCAAGGTTTTGTCGGCCAGCACATTGATGCGGCGCGACAGGCCGCCGGACACGTGCGTCATGCGCGTGATGAGTGCAGGCGCAAACAGGTCGGGTCCCCGGTAACCCGCCACCGCAAGACGGGCGCGCAGGTAATCGGCCACCTCGGACTCGTTCAATGGCGACAGGTTGAGGCTCAGGGTAATGCGGTCCTTGAGTTGGCGAATGCTCGGTTCGGCCAGATGCACATCCAGCTCGGGCTGGCCAAACAACACGATTTGCAGCAGCTTGTCGGTGGTGGTTTCCAGATTGGTCAGCAGCCGCAGGAATTCCAGATTGTCGAGCGCGATGCCTTGCGCTTCTTCGACAAACACCACCACACGTCGCCCGGCTTCGTGGCGCGCCAGCAAAGCAACATTGAGTTGTGCCAGCCGCGCCTGGCGGCCGTTTTCGGGGGCTTCAATGCCGAGATCGGCCAGAATGGCCGCCAGCATGTCGTCGGGTGACAGGGTGGGATTGCCGAGGTAAACACTGTCGACGCTGTCAGGCAGCTGGGCGACCAGTTTGCGGCACAGCATGGTTTTGCCGCTGCCCACTTCGCCCACGACCTTGATGATGCCCTCGCCCTGGCCGATGGCGTACAGCAGCGCGGCGAGCATTTCTCCGCGCTGGCCGCCGGCATACCAATACTCGGTATTCGGCGTGATGCGGAAGGGCGCTTCCTTTAGACCGAAATAGTCAAAGTACACAAGGGCTCATTCGGTTCCGTAGGTCTGCATGCGGCTATACAGGGTGGTGCGGTTGATGCCGAGCAGCTTGGCGGCCTGGGACAGGTTGCCGTGGGTCATGTTGAGGGCGGCCTCGACATAGGCTTTTTCCCACAGGCGCAGCGTGACATCGAGATTGAAGTTGGCCTGGGTCTGCAATTGCTTGCGCGCCAGCTCGATCAATGCCTTGCCGTCGTTGGCGAGCGGGATTTCCAGCGGGTAGGCCTGGTCGGTATCGAGTTCGGCCTCCAGTTGCTGGGCATTGACCGCGATGCCGGGGTATTTGGTGGTGAGACGAATCGCGATGTTGCGCAGTTCACGCACGTTGCCGGGGAAATGGTAGTCATCCCACATTTGCTGTGCGCGCGAATCGAGCTGGAATGGCTGGGTCTTGGCCTCTCGGGCGTAAAAATCGCGGAAGTGGTTGAGCAGGGTGAGTTTGTCCTGCCCCATTTCGCGCAGCGGCGGCACCGCGATGGAAAACACCGACAGGCGGTGGTACAGGTCGGGGCGGAAGCGCCCAGCCTTGATCTCGGCGCGCAGATCGCGGTTGGTTGCGGTGACGACGCGGGCGTTGGAAAAACGCGGCTGGGTTTCACCGACTCGCTGGTATTCGCCGTTTTCCAGCACACGCAGCAGCTTGGCCTGCAATTCCAGCGGCAGTTCGCCGATCTCGTCAAGGAACAGCGTGCCGTTTTCAGCTTCTTCAAAATAGCCTGCCCGCGCGCTGGTGGCGCCGGTAAACGCACCCTTGGCGTAGCCAAACAGGGTCGGTTCGACCAGGGTCGGCGAAATCGCCGCGCAGTTGAGCGCGAGATAAGGTTTGGGCGCGCGTGGTGAAAGTTGGTGCAGGCTGGAGGCTACGCGCTCCTTGCCGCTGCCGGATTCGCCTTCGATCAATACCGGAAACGGTGCGGCGGCATATTGCTTGATCTGCTGGCGCAGCTTGTCCATCGCCGGACTCTCGCCAACGATGCCGGAATCCTTGACCGGCACCGGCGCCTTGTCGGCGCTGCGTTCAGCGCCTTGCACCAGCAGGGCATTAAACAGCAGGGACTTCAGTCGTTCGGGTTCGCACGGTTTGGCGACGAAATCGATCGCACCCAGTGCGCGAGCGTGACGTGCATTGGCTTCATCGCTTTGACCCGATAGCACCAGAATCTTGATGCTGGGCGAGATGCTCAGCAGATCGGCGATCAGGGCAAAGCCTTCGTCCGGCTTATGGGGGTGTGGCGGCAGACCCAGGTCCACCAGTGCCAGTTGCGGCGGTTCGTCCAGTTGCGTCAACAGGCTGCGCACTTGCGCACGCGACTCGGCCGCCGTGATTTCAAAGTCCTTGCTTAGGACATAGGTAAGCGTATCGGAAATGAGCGGATCGTCATCGACGATTAACAGGCTGGGTTTGTTGGTTTTGGCCACAGGGTCTCCGGATCGAGGGTGCCGCTAACGCGCTTGCACCTTTCGCGGTGGAGTGGATCGTGCGCGTGTCGGAATTCCGTCGATTGTGCCAGAGAGCGGGTGAAAGTTAAACCGGACAAGCCAGGTAAGTGTCAGGTAAGTTTGATCTGCCACCCGGATATGGCCGGTATGGCTGGCGGGTGACGTGCTGTCAGTCGTCTACGGGGTCGATCAATACGCGGATCCAGCCTTCGCTGCGGTCTATTGGTTTGCCCAGCGCGATGCGTTTGAGCGCGGGCACGCCATGAACCTGGAATGTCTTGCCGGGCATGAAATGTACCGGGTCGATAATGACGCTTCCCTTGCCGGTGTTGTTGTCCAGCCACAGGCTGGCGTGCGGCAAGCTGGCGCCGCCCGCGCCCACGCCCACGCCGTTAACCGTGTAGCTCGACGGGGGAGGCGTGTCGTATAGCATGGCCAGCGCGGGCGTTCCGGCCAGGGATTCTATTCCTACCGAACTGCTGTCATCGTTGAGTCGTGACAGGCGGCGAACGATGCCGAGTTGCCAGAGCGCCGCTTCATGCGGCTTGATGCAGATGAGCGCGCCTACACGGAGCCAGTCCTTGTCGCGGGATTCGACAATGGCGCCATAACCGCACTCGCTTTCGTCATGCATGACCCAACTTTCGACCTCGGGCGAATGCTGGATGGCGGGAACCTGCATGTGAGAGACCCGCTCGCGGGTGCGATCCGTGATGAAGCCGTACACCTGCACGTCCTCGGTTTCGTCGTAATTCAGTCCCGATCCGTAGGGCGAAGCGTTGGCCGGTTCATTCATTGCTTTGAGCTGGTTGGTGATGGCGCTGAGCCCGTGTGCAACATCGAACAGGCGCTTCATTGATTCGCGCGGGGCGCGGCGTTGTTCGCGGGAGGATAGCGCAGACCAACTGTGGTTCAGGTGCTCGAGCAGTTCAACGCTTTCGGCGGGGCGGGCGTTTTCGGTTAAACCCAGCTGTTCGGGTGTTTGGCCTGCATGCAGGGCGGCAACCAGTTCGTCCAGCTTGAGTAATACCGTCGACGTGGACCAAAAACGCATTGGCTTGTCGACATCAGGTTTGCGCGCGCGGCGTGGGCCATGGTCAGCCGAGAGGTCGATGACAAAACTGGGGGTGTCCGGATTCAGCCGCGTGTCCAGTTGGAGGGAGGCCAGCCAGCTATTGAGCCAGCGGTCGAGCCAGTCGAGCTGCTTGGGGTAGAGCGTGCCAGAATTGGCCAGATCCAGCATCAAGGTATGCAGGTAGGCCGATTCACAGTTGCACGGGGTGCTGTCATCTGCGTAAGCCAGCATGGATTGCCGATGGAAGCCTTCACTTTCGGCGATGCGATACAGCTTGTGCAGGCGTAGCCAGAGTTTTTCGCCTGCGGGCAGGTAACGAATCGAGCGCCATTTCAGCAAATGGCCAAATGCACGGATTGCGCGCAGGGTGATGAGTGGGATCAGGTTCTCATATGCGCTTTTCTCGGAGCGGCTCGCGAAAAGCTGCACGAACGTGTAATAGCCGCGTGCAACTTCCCAATACAGGCCATATACCGCATGCCATAGCGGGCTTTCAACTGAACGCGACATGCGCGGATTGCGTAAATACTGGCGCACCAGTGTGTCTTGCAGGTCCTGCGCTTTTTCATCCAGCAGCACCAATACAGCCAGGCGCTCTTTCGTGAATTGTGTCGAGTTTTCGTTGAACCGTTTGCATTCGTTGAGGATGGATTGCTGACACTTGAATGCATCGCCAATCGGCAGCGCTTGAATCCAGCGTGTGGCCGCCTTGACGCTGCTTAACGGGTCGTCGTCACTCTTGCCAAACGGCGTGAGGTGGGCAATCCCTGATGCGAATTTGGCGGCCAGTGAATTCATGATGTCGGCTTGTCGGTGAATGTTGTTTGGGGTCTTTACGGTTAGATCAGCAAAATCTGTACCAGTTAACTTATCCCAGCCTGGTTTGTGCCCAGGCATACACCGACTCCAGCGCGGCCGGTAACTGGCTCGCTTCGCTGCCGCCAGCCATCGCCAGATCCGGCTTGCCGCCACCTTTGCCGCCGACCTGGGTGGCGACGAAATTGACCAGCTCACCCGCCTTGATTTTGCCGATGACATCGGGGGTGACGGCCGCGATCAAGCTGACTTTACCTTCGGTGACTGTGGCGAGAACCAGCGCGCAGGACTTGAGTTTGTCACGCAGCTTGTCGGCCGCTTCGCGCAAGCTTTTGGCGTCGACTCCGTCGAGTTGGACGGCGAGTACGCGGATGCCCGCAATCTCGACTGCCTGCTGGACCAGTTCGTCGCCCTGGCTGGCGGCGAGTCTGGATTTCAGTCGCTCCAGTTCTTTTTCCAGCGTGCGGGTGTGTTCAATTAACTGCGCTACGCGCTCGGCAGCATCGGCCGGCGTGGTCTTGACCAATTGCGCCACGGCACCGAGGTTTTTCTCGGTTTCGCCCAGATAGTTCAGCACCCCGCTGCCGGTCGTCGCTTCCACGCGGCGGATGCCCGCAGCCACACCCGATTCGGCAAGGATCTTGAACAGGCCAATGTCGCCGGTTCGCGCCACGTGGGTGCCACCGCACAACTCGCGTGAGCTGCCGATATCGAGCACACGCACTTCGTCGCCGTATTTTTCGCCAAACAGCATCAGTGCGCCGGTTTTCTGCGCATCATCGATGGCCATGACACGTGCCTGGGTCGCGGTGTTGGCGAGGATTTCAGCGTTGACACGCGCTTCGACTTCACGGATTTGCGCGTCGCTCATCGGCGAGGGCTGAATGAAGTCGAAGCGGGTTTTGTCGGCGTCGACCAGTGAGCCTTTTTGCTGCACGTGTTCGCCGAGCACCTCACGCAGCGCCTTGTGCATGAGGTGGGTGACCGAGTGGTTGCGCATGGTGCGCGCGCGGTTGTCGGCATCCACCCGGGCCTGCACCGGATCACCGATTTTCAGGCTGCCGGTCTTGACGACCCCGTGGTGGCCAAATACATGTGCCTGGATTTTGAGCGTGTCTTCCACGCCGAACACGCCGCCGGTTGCCTGCAATACGCCGCAATCGCCGGCCTGGCCGCCGGATTCGGCGTAGAAGGGAGTGTGGTCGAGCACCACCACGCCAAGCTCGCCTTCGCGCAATTCGTCGACGGCGCTGCCGTCACGGTAAAGAGCGAGGATGCTGCCGTCGTGTGCCAGCGTGTCGTAGCCGTGAAAGGTGGTGGCCGCGCCGGCGTACGCCAGACCCGCGCCGAGCTTGAACTTGCCCGCTGCGCGTGCCTGCGACTTCTGTTGCGCCATGGCTGCATCGAAGGCGTCGGTGTCGACCGCGACGTTCGCTTCGCGGCAGATGTCTGCGGTCAGGTCAAGCGGGAAACCATAGGTGTCGTGCAGCTTGAACGCCAGCACGCCGTCGAACACGCCGCCTGTGGGCAGCGTTTTGAGCGTGCTGTCGAGGATGCCCATGCCGTGTTCGATGGTCTCGAAGAAACGTTCTTCTTCCTGCCGCAAAACAGCCATCACGCGGGTCTGCGCGGCGACCAGTTCGGGGTACGCGTCGCCCATCACGGCGCTCAAGTCCGGAACCATGCGGTTGAAGAAGGCGGTACGCGCACCCAGCTTGTAACCGTGGCGGATGGCGCGCCGGATGATGCGGCGCAGCACGTAGCCACGGCCC
Source organism: Hydrogenophilales bacterium (assembly GCA_011391655.1). Next base: position 7 of record JAABQE010000257.1, on the reverse strand, counting down.
TCGTTGT
>JAABQE010000256.1 GCA_011391655.1 Hydrogenophilales bacterium | reverse complement strand
AAACACCACGGCGGCGGCCGGCACGAAGGCCAGCAGGATGAAGCCAGCGCCGATGGCGTAGCCGACTTTCCGGCTAGTGACGCCGGTGGCGGATGACAGACCGATGCTGGAACTGTAGGTATTGGAGCCCAGGCAGCCCATCAGTCCGCAAACAATCGAGCCAAGACCGTTACTGGTGACGCCGCCGCTGATGGACCGGAAGTCGGGACGCACCCAGTCCTTGTCGTTCAATCGCTGCACGTTGGTGACATCGCCCATCGTCCGCAGCGTGGAGCCAATGGCGGCCACGACAAAGGGGGCCAGTGCGAGCGCGTCGAACTTGTATTCGATGTGACCCATATCTGGCAGATGCAAAAGGCTCAGCCCCTGCGTTGGCATCATCACCGAAAGGTCGAGCACACCGAGGGCCGCGCTGGCGGCATAGCCGACGATGACGCCAATCAACGCGCAGAACATCTTGGCATAGCCGCTGGTCCATACATTCAAAACCACCATGGTGGCCAGCGACAGGCCTGCAATGACCGGAAAGATCGGCTGGATCTGACTGCCTCCGGTGATACCGAGGCTGTAGCGCAAACCGACTGACGCGAGCGACAGACCGACAATGGCGATCACCAGGCCGGCAATCTCGGGCGGTAGCAAGGCACGCAGGCGGTTCAGCACCGGGGCGATGGCCACCTGCACGAAGCCGGCCATGATGGTCATGCCGAAGATCAGCCCAAGCCCGCCCAACTGCAGCGCATATTGCGACGGACCCAGAAAGATCGCCGTAAATGAGGCCGGGCACAGGTAGCCGCAGCCGACAAATCGCGAACGCATGCACAAAAAGATCGTCGCCAGGCCGATGGCCAGCATCGACAGCGACACCGTGTCGAGGAACTGTGCACCGGTCAACCCCGCCTCGCGCGCGATGATCAGCGGGTAGATGAGCGTGATCGCGATGACCGCGATGTGCTGGATCGCCGAGATGATGAGCACCGCCGGGGGCGGCGTCTCCTCGGACGCGTAAAGAAGACCGGCGGGGCGGGTCATTTGGCGTCGAGCCGGTCAACCGGGCTGCGCCAGCGCGTCTTCGCGCGACGCATGCACGGCAAAGGCGTCAAGTAGCCCACCCATCTCAAAGAGTTCGCGCACTTGGCCGACGAGTCCGCACAAGACAAAGCGGGCTGCATTGCGTTCGGCTTCGTCTGTCGCCACCAACAGCACCCGAAATGCTGCACTGGTGAGGTAGAGCACTTCCTTGAAGTCCACTACGACGTCTTTCTCCCCGGCCTGAAACAGCTGGTTGACGTGCGTGGTGAATTGTTCGGCGTTGCTGCTGTCGATACGGCCGGCAAGTGCCAGCACGCAGGCGTTGCCGGACCGTGTTTGCGATATCTCGAGAGTCTTGACGTTCATGGATTTCGCTTTTTTTATGGTTGAGGGTTATCGATATCGCGCAATTTAATTATCGTTAAGCGATTCAGGTTGTCAATCCGTGCATACTCCAGCCGGTCGACGAACTGCCTGACCATGTGCACGCCCAGACCGCCCGGCCGCGGTCGCTGTCCGGCCGGCAATGGCTGGGGCGCCGCTGCCTCGCGCGGGTCGAAGGGTCGGCCGTCATCGCAGATATCGATCCGCACCTGTGCCGACCCGACCGCGATGCGCACCTGAAATGTGTGAGTGCCGCCTTCGGGCCATGCGTACTTGATGACGTTGCTCACCATTTCGTCCAGCGCCACCTGCAGCAGCGCCAGCAACTTCGGCGCAATACCGTGCGCGGCAGCGAGACGATCCATCGCTTCACTGACCCGTGTCATCTCGGCAAGGTCATTGCCGATGATCAGTTCGACTTCGCCATCAGGCGCATGCAGGGGCTCGCCCACTGCGTCGAGACCGGTGCCGCAGCCGGGCCACAAGCGCAGCGCGAGCAGGGTCACGTCGTCGGCCTTTGGCGCGCTGCCGGCGAAGGCATCGATGTCACATTTCAGCGCCTCGACCAGCGCTTGCGGCGGCTCGCTGCCCGCCGCGTGCAACAACGCCTCGAGGCGCGCGGCGCCGTAGAGTTCCCCGGCTTCGTTCATCGCCTCGACCACGCCATCAGTACAAACCAGCAGCGTATCGCCCGGCCGCAGTGACACGGCCTGGTTCTGGTAGCGCGTTCCCGTGCGCACTGCCAGCGGTGCCTGTGGTTTGCCAGTGACCTGCTCGAGTTTGCCCGACGAACGCCGCAAATAAGGTAAGGGGTGGCCGGCGTTGATATAGGCCAGCGTGCCATCGCGCACGTCGAAAAAACCGAGAAACAGTGTCACGAACATACGCTCGCGATTGTCTTGGCACAGCTCGCGGTTCACCGCCTCGGCGATCTGCGCCGGCGTGCGTTCGTCCGGTGCCAGCCTGGGCAGCAATTCGGCCACCGCCATGCGCACCAGGCTGCGCGTGCGCGCCATGAACATGCCGGCCGCTGCGCCCTTGCCCGACACGTCACCGACGAGCAGGCAGAACAGGCCATCGCTTGCGTAAAAGGCGTCGTAGAGGTCGCCGCCGACTTCGCGCGCCGGGTCCATCAGCGCATGCACCTGCACCGGCTGCTGCGGCGACACCGCCGGGAATCGGCTCGGCAGCATGCTCAGCTGCGCCTTGCGGGCGCCTTCGATCTCCTGCTCAAGGCGCACCAAACTTTCGCGCACCGCGTCGCGCAGGCGCTTCTTTTCCAGACTTGCACCCACGCGGGCGCGCAGCAGCGTCGGGTTGAAGGGCTTGGACAAATAGTCTTCCGCGCCAAGTTCCACGCAGCGGATCACGCTGTCAATTTCCTCGAGCGCCGAGATCATGATCACCGGAATGTCGCGCAGCTGCGCATCGGCCTTGAGCTGCTCGAGCACCTCGTAGCCGTTGAGCTCGGGCATCATGATGTCGAGCAGCACCAGATCGAATTTTGCCGCGCGCAGCATGTCCAGCGCCGCGCGCCCGTCGTTGGCTGTGCTCAGGTTGCGATAACCCTCGCGGTTGAGCCGTCGGGTCAGCGTGTAGCGGTTGTCCTCGTTGTCGTCCACCACCAGCAGTGCGGCGTTGTCAGCTTTCACGATGGTGTCCTTTCGGTGAAGACAGCGCTGTGCCGCCTGCGCATCAATACCTGGATTTCATGAAGTCGATGCTGGGCTGCAGCACGCGCCGCCAGGCCACCCCGGTTGGCGCATCGAAGCGCGGGTCGGACGCCTCAACAGCCCGCATCAGCTGGTCGAGCCACAGATCGTAGAGCGGCGGCGCAATGTCCAACCCGGCCCTGCCGTGACTCTGTGCAAGCTTCTCCAGGTGCGCGGCGCGTTCGGACTCGGTGCTGGCCAGCATCATGATGTACAGCGACGACTTCAGCATCCTGGCTTGTTTGCGCAAGTCGGTGTGCTCGAATTTCTGCGCCACCGTGTCGGACGATGCCAGGAACAGGCGGTAGAAACAGCTCAGGAAATCGGGCTGCGCAGAGCAGCGCTCGAGACTGTCGTTGAAAAATTCGATGTCCCGGTTGTTCATTGCCTGCCTTCAATCCCGCAGCGAGGCGGTTGGCCGCGGTGCCAACGCCTGCATCTTGGCCAGCAAGCGCGGCAGCTCCACCGGCTTGGTGTCGTAATCGTCGCAGCCCGCGGCCATGGCCATTTCCAGGTCGCCGGTCATGGCATTGGCGGTCAGCGCGATCACAGGAATGTGTTTCGTTTCCGGTGCCGACTTGATCTGCCGCGTCGCCTCGGTGCCGTGGAGCACAGGCAGACCCATATCCATCAGGATCAGCGCGGGCTGCTCTGTACGCGCCATCGCGACACCCTCGGCGCCGTCACGGGCGATCACCACCTCAAAACCGGCGCGCTTGAGCCGGCGCTCCAGCATGTAGATGTTGTCTTCGTTGTCCTCGACATACAGGATCTTCATGCTCCTGGCTCCTCAATCTTGAGTCCACGCCCGAGCGCGATACGCGCGGGCAGGACGCGTCCGATTTCCTGTAACAGTGCTTCCATGTCGGAAGACCCCTTTTGCAATACCCGCGTCACACCCCCGTTGAGCCGGTCGCGATCCTGCGCGCTTAGGTCCTTGGCGGTAATGACCACGACGGGGATCTCGCACCACTCGGGCCGGCTGCGGAGTTCGACCACGAACTCGAAACCGTCCATCTCGGGCATCATGAGGTCCAGCATGATGACGTCGGGCAGCCCCTGGGCAAGCTGCGTTAGCGCCAGGCAGCCGTTGCCGGCCTCGAAGACCTCCCACTGGTCCTTTTCAAGCACCTGGCGCATGGTCCGGCGCATCATTTCGTCGTCGTCCACCAGCAACACGCGGCGCCCACCATGTCCGCAGATGCCGCGCAGCACGCCCGCCAGACGCTCGCGGTCCACCGGCTTGATCATGTAATCCGTCGCCCCGAGCGCGTAACCGCGCTTCTGCTCATCCACGATCGACATCAGGATCACCGGAATGTCCCGCAGTTCGGGGTCGCCCTTGATGGCTGCTAGGACTGTCCAACCATCGATGTCGGGCATCATCACGTCGAGTGTGATGGCTGCAGGATGAAGTTCCTTTGCCAGCCGCAGCCCCTCTTGTCCGCCCTGCGCGGTGACCACGGTGAACCCCTCGCGCGTTAAATACCGCTCCATGAGCTCGCGCACCGTGGGGTCGTCGTCCACCACAAGGATGGTGGCGGGACCGCTGGCAGCGGTACTCTGGCGCGCAGGCATGGACCCCGGCACTGGCTCGGGCGGTGGCTGAGCGCCCACCATTGCTGGCAGCCGGATAGTGAACGTTGAACCCCGGCCTGGCTCGCTGGTCACCGTGATGTCGCCGCCCATCATCTGGCAAAAGCGCCGGCTGATGGCCAGCCCCAGTCCGGTGCCGCCGTATTTGCGGGTGGTCGAGGCGTCAGCCTGCACGAAGTCCTGGAACAGCTTGCCCATCTGCTCGACCGTCAGGCCAATGCCGGTGTCGGTTACCGCCATCGTCACCCACTCGACTCCAACATCAAACGTACGCCGCGCGGCGATCGTTACCGTGCCCTTATCAGTGAACTTGCTGGCGTTGCTGGCCAGGTTCAGAAGCGCCTGGCGGGTGCGTGTCTGGTCGGCGTGCATGCTTCCGATATCGGGCGAACAGTCCACCACAAGCTGGTTACCTGCTTTGGCGGCCATCAGTTGGATCGTCTGCGCCACATCCTGGATCAACGGCGCAATGGCGAAGGTTTCAACGTGAATATCCATCTTGCCGGCTTCGATCTTGGACAGGTCGAGAATGTCGTTGATCAGCGCCAGCAGGTGCCTGGCCGCGCGCAGCACGCGCTCCAGCGGCTCGATGTCGTCGGGCCGGTCCAGGTCGACAGCGTCCTCGTGCAGCATCTCGGTGACGCCGATGATCGCGTTCAGCGGCGTACGCAATTCGTGCGACATGTTGGCGAGGAACTGTGACTTGAGCTGACTAGCCACTTCCAGTTGTTTGCCCTTCTCAGCGATCTCGTGAAACAGGCGTGCATTGAGAATCGCCAGCACCGACTGGCCCGCCAGGGCCTGCAACAGCGCGACCACCGACGGCGAGAACTCGCCCGCAGTCAGGCGCCGTATGACCAGCGCGCCGATCACCCGCTCCTCACGCAGCAGCGGCACCGCCAGCAGCGAGCGCACACCCTCACGCAGCAGCGGAGCCCGCATCCGCTGGTCGTCTCCCGCCTCGACGTCTACAAGCTGATACGGGCTGCGGTTCTGGCCGCAAAGGCCGACCGCTGACTCCCCGATCCGCAGTTTCGATTCGTGCAGCGTGCGGATATAGGTGTCGCTAACGCCGTGGTTGGCCCGCGGCACAAACACCCCGGCCGCCTCGTCGAACTCGTAAATGGTGCCGCCAGCATCGGCTTTGGACAGCGCAACCGCGTTCGAGACGATGGTCGCCAGCACGGTGTCCAGGTCGAGCGTGGAGCTAACCGCCTGGCCGACCTCGCTGAGTGCGCGCGTCTGTTCGACCGCTTGGGTGAGCGCATCGGTGCGGGCACCCAACTCCTTGAACAATCGCACGTTCTCGATCGCGATGGTCGCCTGATCTGAAAAGGTCTCGAGCAGCGCAACCTGATCGTCGGGGAAAGGTCCGGCGCAAGCGCGCGCAACCCAGATGACACCCAATGCAGCGCCATCGGGCGCCAACATCGGAACCGCCAACAGGCTGCGCCAGCCACCAAACGCGGCGACTCCCTGGTGGTAATAAGGATCAGCCGTGACATCCTCGACATGGACCCGTGCGCCGCTGAGGATGACGCGACCGGAGGCATGTTCGGCATCCGGTCGCATGGGATACAGTCGGCTTAGCAGCGCTAGCACCTCCGGCGTCAGGTTCTGGTGGGCGACTATGTGAAGAAGGCCGTCGTCGAGACGAAAAACAATACCGAACATTGCCTCACAAAGCACCACTGCGTTGCGCACGATGCTGTCAAAGACGGGCTGGACGTCCAGCGAGGACTTGCTGACGCTCTTGAGGATCTCGCTAATGGCCCTCTGTTTGTTCAGCGCCTCACGGGTTTCCCTGAACAGGCGAACGTTCTCGATGGCGATTGCTGCCTGTTCGGCAAAAGTGCCCAGTAATGCGACCTTGGCGTCCGAGAACGGTTCAGCACGTGAACTCGACACCGCCATGCCGCCGATTGGCTTGCCATCGCGCAGAATCGGCACAGCGACGATGGCCCGGAATGTGACCGCATGGGCAATCGTCGCTTGCCGGTAGTGGATATCGGCCTGAATGTCCGGTATGTGCGCAACAAGCCGATTCTGGATGGCACGGCCTATGGCGCTGCCCGGCCCTGCGGGCAACGGGAAGCCCTGCCGGTACGCCAATTCACCCTCGACCGACATACCATGAAGCGCGCGGATGTGGATAAGTTCACCGTCAAAATGGAACACCGCGCAGAACTGGCCAGCGCAGAGGCGCACTGCATGTTTTGCAATGACGTCAAACACCGGCTGGATATCCTCCCGTGAACCGCTGATGGCCTTGAGTATTTCCGCCGTCGCGGCCTGCTGCTGCCTGGCTTCAGCCAGTTCCTCAAGCGCGCGACTCAACGCAAGCGCATCAACGGCAGCGTTGTCAGCGGCGAGGCCTTCGCGCGATGGCTCGCCAGGCACTGCATCTTTGGGAAGAGTAGGCAAGTGTTAGTCCCCTCAGTGTCCCTGACGGATAGAAGATCCAGCCGCGATGGGTCAGGCATGTTACCTTGGAACAGTCCGCCATGCGGGTATGGACTCACGACACGCTCGTGACCTGACGGGGCGAGCGCGCAGTAGCCCGCTCCGGGAGCGCGACACAGTGCGTCCCACAACCCTAGTTGGCGTGCCGGGGCTTGTTCGTTGCCAATGCCAGCTTTCGGGTAGGCAATTTCGCTAACACTACTACCGCAATGGGTCTTTATGCACATCTCTGCATAAGCAGCGTTATGTACATTCCCCAGTTATGAACAGTTTGATTCAGCCGTTCGCTTGGAAGCCTCGTGAGTGTTGACTTTTTTTCGGATTTCTCGAAGTTGCGTCTTACCATAATTCCGTCGCCTTGCACATCTCGGAAACTTCTGGTCTTGCATTTTTAAGGCAGTACGTACATGTCGCTTTTTTCTGTCAAGCGTCATCTCCTGCACAATGGGGTGATCGCCAAAGAGTCACCAGAGCGTATGTAAACAGGTTCACCATTGGCTCGCCGTCAGAAGGCTTTGCTCAAAGGCCGAACGATGAAATTATGTAGAGAACGAAGCCATGGATCGGGATTAGTTTCCCAATGACAGGCAGTTCACTTCAGTCGGCAACTGTCCATAACTGGAAGCTGTGCATAAGGGTCTGTTCTTGCCAGTCGCAGTTGAGTCGAGCAGTTTCATCGGCCTTTACCGGTAGTAGCCATTCACGATCTGCAAGTTGCACTCGCAGTCGAGCGCACGCCCTTGTCCTTGAGTCACCCGGCTGCACACATCAAGGTCAGCGCACGCCAGCCC
>JAABQE010000255.1 GCA_011391655.1 Hydrogenophilales bacterium | reverse complement strand
TGTAGAGCGAAACGGTTTTACCGGAACCCGTCGGACCGGTCACCAGCACCATGCCGTAGGGGCGCTGCACCGCGTTCAGCAGCAACTCTTTCTGGAATGGCTCATACCCCAGCGCCTCGATCCCGAGCTGGGCACTGGTCGGGTCAAGAATCCGCATGACGATCTTTTCGCCGTACAACGTAGGCAGGGTGCTGACCCGAAAATCAATGGCGCGACTCTTCGACAACACCAGTTTCATGCGGCCGTCCTGCGGCACGCGCTTTTCCGAAATATCCAGCCGTGACAACACTTTGATACGCGAAGCGACCTTGTCCTTGATCGCCATCGGCGGTTGCGCCACTTCGGCCAGAATGCCGTCGCGGCGGTAGCGGATGCGATAGCTCTTTTCGTAAGGCTCGAAGTGAATATCGGATGCACCCTGATTGATCGCATCGAGCATGATTTTTTGCAGATAGCGCACCACCGGCGCGTCGTCGATCTCGATGCCCGGGGCATCCTGCTGTGCCGCAGCAGCCTCGTCGTCAACGAAGTCCAGATTCAGGTCTTCCGCGTTCAACACCGCCATGGTGTTGTCCGCCACCTCGCCCGCCCTGGCAACCAGCTTGGCCAGTTTGTCGTCTTCCACCACCACCGGCTCCACCGCCTGGTTGGTCTGGAACTTCACTTCATCCAGTGCCTGCAGGTGAGTCGGGTCGGACGTCGCGACATACAGCTTGTTGCCACGTTGATACAGCGCAACCACGCGCCGCTTCTGCACCAGCCTGGCATCGAGCAGCCCCTGCGGCAGGCTGTCGGCATCCATGGCATTCAAATCCAGATACGGAAAGCCGAACGAAGATGCAGCAAATTCAGCGATCTGATCGGCCTTGAAACGCTTGCTCTTGATGAGTTCGGTCACGAAAGAATCGCCCGACTGACTGGCGCGTTTCCATACCCCGTCAGCATCCGTCTCGGACAGCCAGCCATGGTTGACCATGGCGCGCGCCAGCCCGGTTAAGTTATTGGAGATAGACGCATCGGTCATAGCTCGATTCCAAACAAGTCCTGAGTCAAATTTATCGCCCGCATCGACCAAGCAGCCGACAGGGAATCACAGGCTTTAACGGCAATGATTTGTCTAAGTTGAGGTATTCCCGATATCCGTCACTGGCAGATAAATGCGCGCCATCTTGACCGCCCGGTCTTGCGTTTGCACAATTTCGACCGGCACATCGCCCAGCTTCAGGCTCACGCCGACTTCGGGGATGTCCTCGAATTGGTCCAGCAGCAAGCCATTGAGTGTTTTCGGGCCATCCAGCGGCAGCGACAGTCCCAAGGTGCGATTCAAATGGCGTAGCAGCACACTGCCCTCGGCCAGCCAGCTGCCATCCGGCTCGCGCCGCAGATAGCCCATATCCGAAGGTGCCTGCGTGGTGAATTCGCCCACCATTTCTTCGAGCAGATCTTCCAGCGTCACCAGACCTTGCAGTTCACCGTATTCGTCCACCACCAGCGCCAACCGACGCCGGCCGTGCTGGAAATTACGCAGTTGGGTGAATAGCGGCGTCCCTGCCGGAACAAAATAGGGCGCCTCAAGGTTTTCCTTCAATGTTTCCGGATTGAGTTCATCGCCGGTCAATGCATGCAGAACCCGGCGCACATGCAGCACGCCAAGCAGGGTGTCCGGCGAGCCTTGCTGCACGATCAGCCGGGTATGGTGGCTGGTGGAAATCTGCTGGCGCAGCCGCTCGGGATCGTCCTCGATATCGATCGCCTCGATCTGGCTGCGCGGCGTCATCACGTCGTCCACCGTAATGTCCTCCAGTTCCAGCATATTCATCAATATTCGGTGATGTTCACGCGGCATCCTGCCGGACGACTCCAGCACGATGGTGCGCAACTCTTCCAGCCCCAGGCTGTTGCCCTGACCCGGCTCTGGCTGCTTGATTCGCAACAGCCGCAGAATGCCCTGCACAAACAGATTGACGAACCATACGATCGGATATGCCAGCTTCAACAGCGGCGTCAGCAGCCACGTCGCCGGATAGGCAACACGCTCGGGAAAGGCTGCGCCCAAAACCTTGGGAGTGACTTCGCTGAACACCAGAATCAGGAAGGTCAGCAGCAGGGTCGCCAGCATCAACACCAACTCACCGTCGCCGAACAGCCGGATCGCCAGTACCGCAGACAAGGTGCCCGAAGCCGAATTGACGAGATTGTTGCCGAGCAGAATCACCCCCAGCAACTTGTCGGTTCGATCCAGCAGCGCCTGTGCGCGCATCGCCCCGCGATGACCCGTGTCGGCAGCATGGCGCAAACGATAACGGTTGATCGCCATCATCGCGGTCTCGGATGCCGAGAAAAAGGCTGAGGTCAGCAATAAAACAGCAAGCACGGCAAACAGCGTGCTGGTAGCAATGCTATCCAATCAATATCGCCTCAACGTTGGAGCAAGACTTCCAGCACAAACTGCGTGCCAAGGTAAGCCAATAACAGCAGGGTGAAGCCGGTAATGGTCCAGACCAGCGCCGTACGCCCGCGCCAGCCGCGAAAATGCCGTCCCAGCAGCAGGCCGCCGAACACCAGCCAGGACAGGATGGCAAACACGGTCTTGTGGGAAAACTGCAACGCCTTGCCAAACAGTGCTTCCGAAAAGAACACCCCGCTGAACACTGCCAGGGTCAGCAACGCGAAGCCGGCACCGATCGTTCTGAACAGCATGGCTTCCATCGTCAGCAAAGGCGGTGCACCGGTCTGCAGCATCCCGCCACGATGCAATTGTTTTTCCAGCATGGTCATTAACCCCGCATGCAATGCCGCCACGGCCAGCAAGCCATAAGCAAGAAAAGACACCACCAGATGCGTCCGCAAAGCCAGTGCCTGCGAATTGGGAATGACGTGAGTGGTGCTGAAAAATGCCATGCCCAACACGGACAGCCCGGCCAGCCCGCTCACCCAGGATTGCAGGCGCGCCAGCGGCACGCCTTTACTTGACAGCCAGTACGTGAGCGCGGTCAGCCACAAAATCGTCGACAACGAGCTGCCGAACCCCAGCCGGATATCGCCCTGACCCAGCACCGACTGATAAATCAGCGCGCCGTGCAGCAGCAAGGCCAGCGGCAGCACGACGCTCGCCGACATGGCCGGCGACGTGCGCCACAGGCGCCAAGCTACCCAGCCATAGAGGGCACTCACACATAAAGTAACCAGCAAAAGCGGGGACATTCGTTAAAATGGAATTCTGTTTCGGCCAGCTCATTATCCATGCCGCCCTCCACGGCAACAAGGAAACCATGCTAGATAACCTTAGTGGACGCCTCGCCGGCGTCGTCAAACAACTGCGCGGCCAGGCCCGCATCACCGAAGCCAACGTGCAGGACACGCTGCGCCAGGTGCGACTCGCCCTGCTGGAAGCCGACGTCGCGCTGCCGGTGGTCAAGGACTTCATCGAAGCCGTCAAAACCCGCGCACTGGGTCAGGACGTGCTCACCAGCCTGTCGCCCGGGCAGGCGCTGATTGGCATCGTTCACGAAGAACTCACCCGGCTGATGGGCGGCGCCAACGCCGAACTGAACCTGGCCGCCAACCCGCCTGCAGTGATCCTGATGGCCGGCTTGCAAGGCTCGGGCAAAACCACCACCAGCGGCAAACTCGCGCTGCTGCTCAAAAACCGCAAGAAAAAAGTCCTGCTCGCTTCGGCTGACGTCTATCGCCCCGCCGCCATCGACCAGTTGCGCCAACTCGGCAAACAGCTCGACGTCGCGTTTTTTGAGGCGGGTGACGAACGCGATCCACTGAAAATCGCCGCCGCCGCTCAGGATCACGCACGCAAGCAGTTTTATGACGTGCTGATCGTCGATACCGCCGGCCGGCTGGCGATCGACGAAGCGATGATGGCCGAGATTCAGGCGCTCCACGCCGCCGTCAACCCGGTCGAAACCTTGTTCGTGGTCGACGCGATGCAAGGCCAGGACGCAGTCAACGTTGCCAAGGCGTTCAACGAAGCTTTGCCGCTGACCGGCATTGTGCTGACCAAACTCGATGGCGACTCGCGCGGCGGCGCGGCGCTGTCGGTGAGGCAGATCACGGGCAAGCCGCTCAAATTCATCGGCGTCGGCGAAAAGCCCAACGGCCTTGAAGCGTTCCACCCGGAACGCATGGCGCAGCGCATCCTCGGCATGGGCGATGTGCTTTCGCTGATCGAGCAGGCGCATAGCTCGGTCGATCTGGCCGAAGCCAAAAAACTCGCCGATAAAGTCAAAAAAGGCAAAGACTTCGACCTCGAAGACTTCAAGGCGCAAATTCTTCAAATGAAGAAAATGGGTGGACTGTCGGCACTGATGGACAAGCTCCCCGGTGCCGGTCAGATGAACATGCCCGCAGGCGCCGACGACAAATCGATCAACCGCGTCGAGGGCATCATCAACAGCATGACCCCGCTGGAACGCCGCAAGCCTGACCTCATCAAGGCCAGCCGCAAACGCCGCATCGCCGCCGGCGCGGGGGTGCACGTACAGGAAGTCAACAAGTTACTGAACCAGTTCGAGCAAGCGCAAAAGATGATGAAAATGATGGGGAAAGGCGGTCTGTCCAAAATGATGCGCGGCATGAAAGGCATGATGCCTGGAATGCGTTAAAGCACCCCGCCAAAAACACGCCCCCTACAGAAAGCCCATATGACTGCCCGCGCTCAAACACTCACCGCCGCCGCCAGCGCTATCTGGCGCAACCATAGCGCCATCCCCGACACGCCCGGCCTCAGCATCCGCACCACCTACCCCACCAACCCGGACGGCGTAGAAGTCATGCTGGAGCAATGGCAGGCTGGCACGTTCGAGCCGCCACACGCGCATCCCGGCGACGACATGACCGTGGTCATCGAAGGCAAAATGGTGGTCCAGTTCTTTACGCTTGAATCCGGCAAACTGGTGCGCGACGGTGCCCCCGTCGTCCTCAATGCTGGGGATACCGGTTACATCCAGGGCGGCCGGATTCACGACGCGCAATACCTCCAGGATTGCAAACTGGTATTTGTCCACGACCGGGCGTTTGCGTTTCAGGCCCACGTCGAGGAAATCGCCGCGTAGCCGCCCTTGCAGCCGCTTGCGGCACCCATACCGCTCCAAAATGGCCAACAATGTAGCGAGCCGTGGAATTTTGAGTATAATTCGCGGTTTTCTCCGTTTGCCCGGTGGGTTAAATCATGGTCGTTATTCGTCTTTCGCGCGGCGGCGCTAAAAACCGTCCTTTCTACAACGTGGTGGTAGCTGATTCACGCTGCCGTCGTGACGGCCGCTTTATTGAGCGCGTCGGTTTCTACAATCCGGTCGCTGCTGAAGGTTCAGAAGCCCTCCGCCTGAATGCTGAGCGCATCGGCTATTGGGTGAGCAATGGCGCACAGATGTCCGACACCGTCGCACGTCTGGTCAAGCAGAACAAACCCGCTGCTGCTGTTGCCGCCTGACTTGCCAGAAGCGCTGTCGGGGCAGTCGGCTCAGGACAGCGACTGGGTCGTGATGGGGCGCGTTGCCGCCCCGTTCGGGATCAAGGGCTGGGTCAAGCTTCAGGTGTTTAGCGACGACCCTGGCACGCTCATGGATTTTGAATCCTGGCGTATCGGGCGCGGCTCTGAACACAAGCATTACCGCGTCGAAACCGTTCAGGATCACAGCAATACGCTGGTTGCCAAACTGAATGGCATCGACGATCGAGATGCGGCTTTTGCTTTACGCGGCCAGGAAATTTCGGTTGAACGTCGCCATTTGCCGCCACCGGCGGACAACGAGTTCTACTGGACCGACCTGATCGGCCTGAAAGCAGTTAACCGCGAAGGTGTCGAACTGGGAACGGTCAACAGCTTGATGGAGTCCGGTGCGCACGACTTGCTGGTCGTCAAGGGAGATCGGGAGTACCTGATTCCGTTTGTAGCGGCCTTTGTTGGCAAAGTGGACGTGGCGGGTGGCCAGATCGAGGTGGACTGGGGCGAAGATTATTAAGGGAGAAGCGGGTGCGGTTTGATGCCATCACGCTTTTTCCCGAGATGTTCGATGCCGTGCTGGATTACGGCATTACCCGGCGGGCGCTGGATCGCGGTCTGTATCGGTTCAAGTCATGGAATCCACGAGACTTCACTGACGACCCGCACCGTTCAGTCGACGACCGCCCCTACGGGGGTGGCCCAGGCATGCTGATGCAGGCCGAACCGCTTGATCGCGCATTAAACGCAATCAGGCAGGATCTGGCCGACGAAAATTTAACGCCTTGGGTGGTGCATTTTTCCCCCCGAGGCCACCCGCTTACCCACCAGCGGGTGATGGAACTGAAGGAAAAGCCTGCACTGGGTTTATTGTGCGGGCGCTATGAAGGCATAGACGAGCGGCTGTTGCAGCGCCGCGTGGATGAAGAAATATCGCTCGGCGACTTTGTGTTGTCGGGCGGCGAACTCCCCGCGCTGGCACTGATGGACGCAATCATCCGGCAACTGCCGGGCGCGTTGAACGATGCCGATTCGGCGGTGGAAGATTCCTTCGCCAACGGCTTGCTCGACTGCCCGCACTACACCCGGCCCGAAGTGTGGCAGGGCATGGAGGTGCCGGACGTATTAACCAGCGGCAACCACGCCGCGATTGCTCAATGGCGATTGCAGCAATGCCTGGCCATCACCGCAGCTCAGCGTCCCGATATGCTGGTTAAGCGGGGGTTGTCTAGACAGGAACAGAATTACCTCGATTCGTTGTCGCAAGACACGAACCGGGAATAAGCGGCCCCAACCGGGGCCTATTTGAAACGGCGCGATGTCTGCCCGACAGTCCGACGACTTCCGGGCACACCTCTCCCGCCAGATGTAAGGAAACATCATGAATATCATTGAACAACTCGAGCAGGAAGAAATCGCCCGCCTGAATAAAACCCTGCCCAGCTTTGCCCCCGGCGACACCATCGTCGTGCAGGTTAAAGTGAAAGAAGGCACCCGCGAGCGCCTTCAGGCTTACGAAGGCGTCGTCATCGCCAAGCGTAACCGTGGACTGAATTCCGCTTTCACCGTGCGCAAAATATCCGCCGGCGAAGGAGTTGAACGCACCTTCCAGACCCACTCGCCGCTGGTCGCCAGCGTCGAAGTCAAGCGCCGCGGTGACGTCCGCCGCGCCAAGCTCTACTACCTGCGCGAGCGTTCCGGTAAGTCCGCCCGTATCAAGGAAAAGCTGCCGGCCCGCAAGGTCAAGGCTGTGGCAAGCGCGGCCGAATAAGCCGTTTTCTTGCTGCCATACAAAACGCCCGCTTTTTGCGGGCGTTTTTGTTTAGCCCTACCCAAACTCATCCTTGAAATCTCTAGTACTTTGCTGCCAGCAAGCTCCCCATCATATTGAGTTGGATGGCGTTCGAAACTGCTAAAATTGCGTGGATTGAACATCGCACTGAATCACCACCGATAAAAACAAAGGAGTGTCAGATGGCAGGAGAAGCCAAAAAGCCCGGTGAACGCCGCTTGCAAATTCTGCAAACACTGGCCGCGATGCTGCAGGAACCCCAACCTGAAAAGATCACTACAGCAGCGCTTGCTGCGCGCGTCGGCGTGTCGGAAGCGGCGTTGTACCGTCACTTCTCCAGCAAGGCGCAAATGTATGAAGGCCTGATCGAGTTCATCGAGCAAACCCTGTTCGGGCTGATCACGCGCATCACAGCGGACACGCTCTCCCCGATCGCACAGGTCGAAGCCATCATCGGCATGTTGCTGAATTTTGCTGCAAAAAACCCGGGGATGACGCGGGTGCTGATCGGCGAGGCGCTGGTTCACGAAAACGAGCGACTGCAAAAGCGCATCAATCAACTGCATGACCGCATCGAAGCCCAGTTGCGGCAATGCCTGCGACTCGGCGGCGGCAAGCTGTCCGAACTCAGCGCCCCATTGGCCAACCTGCTGCAATGCATGGTGGTGGGACGCTGGCATCAATTTACCAAGAGCGGATTCACCCGTGCGCCGGGCGGCGATATCGACCTGTTGCTGGCACGCCTGCTCGACGTTCAGCCCGCCTGACGCGCCGCCTGCCCGCACACCAGGCAGGCGGGATCGCGCGGCACTTTCATCACACGCGCCTCTGTGCGCAAGCCATCCCATAACAACAGCCGGCCCACCAGCGGCTCGCCCACCCGGGCCAGATATTTCAGCGCTTCCATCGCCTGCATCGCACCGATCACGCCAACCAGAGGCGCAAACACACCCGCCTCGGCGCAGCGCAACTCGGGCTCGTCAAAGTGATCGGGAAACAGGCAGTGATAGCAAG
>JAABQE010000254.1 GCA_011391655.1 Hydrogenophilales bacterium | reverse complement strand
TCAACTCGATCGGGATGAAAGGCAGCAGGTGCGGCCCCGGAATATTCACCCGAACAACCTGCGGCCCGGCATCCTGTGCGGCGTTGGCCTTCAAGCTCGCCAGCAAGGCGGAAGCAGCCAGACTCTTGAGCACGGTTCTACGTTGCATCGCTCTCTCCTCGATCTTCCGGCCCGATACGTTATATCCTGCAAAATCGTTTCGGGCACCGGCGTGCCAGCCAAGTGACATCAGCCGCAACACACAAGCAAGCCACCCTATCGTCTGGTGCGAAACCAATTAACAGAATTTATACATGATTATTGCTGAACAGGGCTTTTCTGCTTTAAGCCGACTCAATTCAATGTGAGAGTCGAATGGGCATTTTTCAGATATTCCGTTCACCACGCACCCGGTATCGGTGCCCATACCGCATCGAAGAAACCGTTTTATGCTTTTTCTATTTGAAAAAACCTGTCACCGCACCAAGATGAGCGCTTAAGGTGTATTCATCCGCCTTTTCCAGGAACCCGACATGCCCCCATCCATCGCCGTCAGCATTCAGGGAATGACCTGCGCCAGCTGCTCGGCACGGGTGGAAAAAGTGCTGAAGCAACTGCCGGGTGTCACCGATGCCGTCGTGAATCTGGCGACCGAGACCGCGACGGTTAGCGGCGACACCGATCTGGCATCGGTGCAGCGCGCCATCGAAAAAGCCGGCTTCAGCGTGTCCACCGAATCCTGCACGCTCGACATCAGCGGCATGACCTGCGCCAGTTGCTCGGCGCGGGTGGAAAAAGCTTTGAATAAGGTACCCGGCGTACTCGACGCCAGCGTCAATCTGGCCACCGAACAGGCCACGATCAAGCTGGCGACAGGCCTGTCGGCAGCCACGCTGATCGCTGCGGTGGAACGTGCGGGCTATGGCGCGCAGCTGCCGCAGACGCCAAGCGCAATCCACACGCCTCCGGCACGCACGCTGCCGGACTGGTGGCCGGTGGCATTGGCCATGGCCCTGTCGCTGCCGCTGATCGCCCCGATGCTCGGCAGCCTGTTCGGCGCGCACTGGATGCTGCCGGGCTGGCTGCAACTGGCGCTGGCAACACCGGTGCAGGTCTGGCTCGGCGCGCGGTTTTATCGCGCGGGCTGGAAAGCCTTGCGCGCGGGCAGCGGCAACATGGATCTGCTGGTGGCGGTGGGCACCAGCGCGGCCTATGGCCTGTCCCTGTATCTGTTGCTCACGCGCGCCGACGCCATGCATCTGTATTTCGAGGCGTCGGCGATGGTGATCAGCCTGGTGCTGCTGGGTAAATGGCTGGAAGCGCGCGCCAAGCGCCAGACCACCGAGGCGATCCGCGCGCTGCAAGCCTTGCGCCCGCTCACCGCCCGGGTACGGCTCGACGGCGTTGACCGCGATGTGCCGATCGACGCCATCCGCGTCGGCGATCAAGTGGTGATCCGCCCCGGCGAACGGGTGCCGGTGGACGGTGAAATCATCGAAGGCACCAGCCAGGTGGATGAATCGATGCTCACTGGCGAATCGCTGCCGGTCGACAAGCAACCGGGTGATGCCGTCACCGGCGGCGCGATCAACGCCCACGGCGTGCTGGTCGCGCGCACCACGGCGGTGGGCAGCGAGACCACGCTGGCGCGCATCATCCGTCTGGTGGAAAACGCGCAGGCGGCCAAGGCGCCCATTCAAAGATTGGTGGACAAGGTTAGCGCGGTGTTCGTGCCGGTGGTGATGGGACTCGCGCTGCTGACCTTCATTGCCTGGTGGGCGCTCGGTGGCAATGTCGAAGTCGCCATCCTCAACGCGGTGGCTGTGCTGGTAATCGCCTGTCCGTGCGCACTGGGACTTGCCACGCCGACCGCGATCATGGCGGGCACCGGTGTGGCCGCGCGCCACGGCATTCTGATCAAGGATGCCGAAGCGCTGGAGCGGGCCCACCGGAT
Source organism: Hydrogenophilales bacterium (assembly GCA_011391655.1). The sequence goes on along the minus strand of JAABQE010000254.1, from coordinate 6,395 downwards.
CAATATCGTGGTGTTCGACAAGACCGGCACGCTCACCGACGGCAGGCCGCATGTGGCGGCATGCGTAGCCGCCGAGGCGCACGACAAAAATGAGGTGCTGGCCATCGCCGCAAGTTTGCAGGCAGGCAGCGAACACCCATTGGCGCGCGCGGTGCTTGTGGAAGCCGCCGCGTTGTCGGTGTTGCCCGCACAAGCGCAGCAGGCGCTGCCGGGGCGCGGCATGGTAGGCGAAGTCAATGGCGAAACCTATTGGCTGGGCAACCGCCGCCTGATGGTTGAGAACGACGTGGCCACCGCCGCGCTCGAAGCCGCCGCAGCCGAGCAGGAGGCCTTGGGCCGCACCGTCTCGTGGCTGGCGCGCAGCAGCGACCGCCGCGCACTCGGCGTGCTGGCCTTTGGCGACGCCATCAAATCCAGCGCAGCAGCGGGCATCGCCCGGCTCAAGGCACGCGGCATCGCCACCGTCATGCTCACCGGCGACAATCGCGGCGCGGCGCAGGCGGCGGCGGCCGCACTCGGCGTCGATAGCGTGCTGGCTGAAGTGCTGCCCGCCGACAAGGCCACCCATGTGGAGCAACTCAGAGCCACCGGCAAGACAGTGGCCATGGTAGGCGACGGCATCAACGATGCCCCCGCGCTGGCCGCTGCCGACATCGGCATTGCAATGAGCAGCGGCAGCGACGTTGCGATGCACACCGCCGGCATCACCCTGATGCGCGGCGACCCGGCATTGGTGGCCGACGCGATTGATATCTCCCGGCGCACCTACGCCAAAATCCGCCAGAACCTGTTTTGGGCGTTCATCTACAACGTGGTGGGCATCCCGCTCGCCGCATTCGGGTTGCTGAATCCGGTGATCGCCGGTGCGGCCATGGCGTTTTCCAGCGTCAGCGTCGTGAGCAATGCCTTGTTGCTGCGACGCTGGCGGCCTGAAACCCTGTCTGTGAAAAAAAGCGGCGAGTAGAATCGTATTCGTGCGGAATACCAGCCCGCCCATCCATCCATCGACTGACACACTTTATTCATCCCCTGCGCGCCAAACCAGGGAGCAAGACCCAGGAGATCACTCATGAAACATTTACTTTTCGCAGCAGCGCTGCTTGCCTCCGCCCCGCTACACGCGGCAGATGTCGGCGTATCCATCAGCGTCGGCCAACCCGGGTTCTATGGCCGAATCGACATTGGCGACTTTCCGCAGCCACGCATTCTCTACCCTGAGCCGATGGTGATCGAGCGCGGGCCGATGCAACGACCGCCGGTCTACATGCGCGTCCCGCCCGGCCACGCAAAAAACTGGAGCAAGCATTGCCGCGAGTACAACGCCTGTGGCGAGCGTGTCTATTTTGTGCAGGACAACTGGTACCAGAACGAGTACGTCCCCCGTTATCAGGAAAAGCATCGGGGCAACTCGGGCAAGAACGGCAACGGCCAGGGCAAGGGCAACAATGGCAAGGGCCCCAATCACTAAAACATGAGCGGGTCGGGAGCCGGCATGCCCCGATTAACAGGCCGCCTCAGTGACGCGCCTGTCCCGCCCAGTCATACACCACCTCGATCTGCACCAGCGCCCGCACCGGGCGACCATTTTTTTGTGCGGGCGAAAAGCGAGCATCGCGAAATGCCTGCAGGGCCGATTCGTCGAATACGCCGGGCGGGGTAGCGCTTAATACTTCAATGTCGCTGACGCGGCCATCGGCTTGCAACTTCAGCAGCAAACGCAGCTTGCCGGAAATGCGCTGACGGTCGGCGCTGGCCGGGTAGACCGGCACCACATCGCTCAAGGCGCGGGGATGCATGTCAACCTCGCGCGAACTGTAATACGTGAGATCGACCGCGCTGGTGAGGGCCACGACCGGTTTGGGGACGACGGCAGTCGCGGGCTGGAGCTCAGTGGCGGCGGTTTCAGTGGGCGGCGTAATTGGGCTGGGCGGCGTTTGGGCAGATGGCACGGCCTCAACCGGTGGTGCAGCTTCCGGCTGGGTGACGGGCAGCGCGTCCGCGGTCGCGCTTGGCATCAGCACAGGACGTTCCGCAGGGGGCGCTTCCAGCGTATTCACGATGGGCACAAGGGGTGGTGTGGCCACCGTGGGCGGAGCAGCCTGCTTCGATACCAGCCGCGCTTCGATCACCTGCTCGCCGAGGCTGATTGCGGCAGGCGGCGCCACGTGCACCAGTGCGATCAGTGCGGCATGCACGCCCAGCGAAATCCACCCGGCAACCAGCACGCGCTGCGTGCGCGGCGAGATCACCGGGATTGCCTGGATCGCCGGTTCATCAAAAGCAGCGCTCATGAAACCGCACGCGCCACGCGGAAAACACGCTGCGCTGGCCTAAAATGGGCCACAGAAAAAAGCTGGGGATAAACCATGAAAAGACTCGTCATTGCGGCCGCCATCTTAGCATCGGCGAACACGTGGGCTGACGGTGCCATCTCATCGGGTGTAAATATCGCGGGGGAAACCCGCCTCAGCAAAACCAGCATCAAAGCCGCTGACGGCTCCGAGGTGCCGATCGAAATCGCCACCCCCGCAGGCAAGGGCCCCTTCCCGCCAGTGCTGTTCATCCACGCCAAGCGCGGCTACGAAGGCGACGAACGCGCCCACGTGCGCGAACTCGCCGCGCAGGGCTTTCTCGTCGTCGCACCCGACTGGCAAAGCGGCCGCTTCATCGAACGCTGGCCTTCCGAACACAACCCCGAAACCGAAATGGACGTGGAAGCCGGACTGGATTACCTGAAATCGCTGCCCAACGCCTGCAAACAGCCGGTCGGCGTGGTCGGCCTGTCGCGCGGCCCCTATTACGCGATCCGGCTGGCCGCCAGGCGCAGCCCAGACATCGCCGCCATCGTCAGCTATTACGGCCATATGCAGAATCCCAACGCACCGGAACCGGATCAGTTGTTCCGCATCGCACCCGAGATCACCCAGATCAACACCCCGATGCTGTTTCTGATCGGCGATGCCGATTTCGAGCTGCGCCGCATGAACGGCGGGCGCGCTTTTTACGCGCTGTGGGAACGCGGCGTGCCGGTTGAATGGCAGGAGTATCCGATGGCGCGGCGCGCGTTCGACTTTCGCCCCGACCAGACGCCGGAGGAGAAAATCGCCGCGCGGCATGCGCGCGAACGGACGAAGAACTGGCTGATGCGGTGGATGAAGCTGATGCCCGACATGCGATGCCAGTAAACCAGGCCCTACCCGGATCACCCCCATCCATCAGACACACCAACCCTGCAACGACACACACAATGACGCTACCCAAAGGCCCTTTCAGCCACGCCCTGCTCGGCATCCTGCTGCTCACCTGCAGCACGCAAGGCGTGGCGCAAAGCCTGATTCCGGGACTCAAAACCCGTTCCGCCGACACGCCCGCCACGCAAACCCAGACGGCTACCGAAGACGCTTCGCCCGAGGCCCAGATTAACGCGCTCCAGCAACGCCTGGCCAAGCTGCAAAGCCAGGCCACGTCGGTTCAGCCCGCTGGCGCCAGTGCGGCCGAATGGGCGCAATACCAGCAAATGCAAGCCAGCGAAGCGCGCACGCTGTCGGCGCACATGAGTGCACTGCGCAACCTGGCAGAAACGCGGCGCACCGAGCAGGACCGGGCAGCGACGCGGAAAGCCTGGAAAGGCTTCGGTCAACCCCCTCCCTACGACATCGCACTGATCGATGACTGGTGGGCGCAAGTGCGGCGCAAGGCACGCGAGATCGAATCGACCCGGGTCGAACAGCGGCTGCTGGATAGCATGTTCGATCAGGCAAAACAAACCCTGAAAGCAGCACAACAAACGCAGCGGCAGGCTGACGAACTCCTGCATACCTCAAACGACCCTGCCCAGGCGGCGCGCTTGCGCTGGCAGGCCGAACTGGCCGCGCTCGGCAACCGGTATTCCGAAGCCCGTCTGGGCCTGTTCGAATCGCTTCGGATACTGCTCGCTGAAACGCTGACCAATCAACAGGCCGAACGGCAATGGCTGGAGGAAAAAGCCAGCCAGGCCAGCCGCACGCTGACATTCAGCCAGCAGGAACTGGACGTCCAGTTAACGAAGTTAGCCGAACAGTCGAGTGCGCTCGGACAAAAAATCGATCAGGCGGAAACAGCGAAGCATCAGACGCAGAACGAACTGGAGCGAATGCGCAAGCAGTCGAGTGACCCCCGTTCAACAAAATTGCAGCAGCAACTGGAAACCGTCCGCATCGAAGCGGATGCAGCCGACGCCAGACTGAACTCACTGCGGCTGATGAGTTATGGGCTGTCAGTCATGCAACAGGCCTGGCAGCAACGCTACCGCAGCATGCAGGCACGTGACAGCCATACGCTTCAGCAGACGACCGGCGTCATCGAGGATTACCTTAAACGGATCGCTGAATTGCGAAGCGCCATTCAGGCGGACAGCAATCGAATCCAGGCCAATCTGACCTTGCTCGGCACCCAGCTGGCCGAATGGCAGCCCGAGATGGGTGACAGACGGTTGATTGAGCGGCAATACCGGGCGTATCAAGAGCGTGAAGCGCTGCTGCGCCAGAACCAGGAGCAGGTCGGGCAAAGCGAGGGGATGCTCTACAACTGGCAGCAGGTCAATCGGGTGGCAAATCTGGAAATCAGCTGGAGGGATCGCCTGCACGCCGCGTGGGTCGCTGCCACCGGCGCGGTGTCCACGGCCAGGAATGTCGAGTTGATCACGGTAGACGACACGATCGTGGTGGAGGGGAACGAGATTGTCGGCAAGCGCAGCGTCACGCTCGGTAAGCTGGTACAAGTGCTGCTGATTCTGGTGTTGGGGCTGTGGCTCACCGGCCGCATCAGTGCCTTTGCGCGGCGACGCCTGCTGGCGCGCTACACCGGCAATGAGAGCGCGGCGCTGCTATGGTTGCGCCTGACCAGCATCGGCATGGGGGTTGGTCTGGTGGTGCTGGCGCTGATCACCGCGCATATTCCGCTCACCGCGTTTGCCTTCATGGGCGGTGCGCTCGCTCTTGGCCTCGGTTTCGGCGCGCAGAACATTCTCAACAACTTCATCAGCGGCATGATCCTGCTGGTGGAGAAACCCATCAAGCTGGGCGACATCGTGGAAGTGGAGGGCATCCGCGGGCGCGTCCAGGATATCGGCAGCCGCTGTTGCCAGGTGCAGCGTTTCGACGGCATCGACATGCTGATTCCCAACAGCGTGTTTCTGGAAAGAACCGTCACCAACTGGACTCTGTCCGACCAGTTGCTGCGCTTTTCGGTGATGGTTGGCATCGCCTATGGCTCGCCCATCGACACCGCGATGCGGCTTATCCGCGAAGCCGTTTCCGAGCATATCGGCGTTCTCAAGGTGCCGCTGCCGCTGGTGCTGCTGGAAGACTTCGGCGACAACGCGCTGCAACTGCGCGTCGATTACTGGCTGGATATCAGCCTGCAGGACAACAGCCGTCAGGTGTCCAGCGAAATCCGCCTCGGCATTGAAAAGCGCTTTGCCGAACACGGCATTGCGATCCCGTTCCCGCAACGCGATATGCATCTGGCCAGCCACGAGCCGATCCGGGTGGAAATGGTGGCCTCCACGCCAGCCGCCACCAGCCAGCCGTCAACCTGACAGGAGAATTGATGATGACACCGCGTGTCTTTTCGCTGCTGTTCGCGGCGCTTGCCTGCTCATCCGCCATGGCCGACGCACTGTACAAGTCCGTCGACAGCGCAGGCAATGTGACCTATTCCTCCACCCCGCCCAAAGGCGGCAAAGTGGAGAAACTGAACGTGGCACCGCCGCCAACCGGGGCTGAAATTCGCGAGGCTGAAGAGCGGCTGAAAAAGAACGAAGCGCAGGCGAATCAACTGGAAACCCAGCGGCTGGAAAAAGAAACTGTGGAAGCTGAACGGGAAGCGGAAGCGGCCCGGCTGCGCGAAGCACAGAAGCCGGTCGAACCGGAGGTGATCGATACGCCAGCGGATCGCCCGCAGCCGGACTATTACCCACCCCCAGGCACACGGTTTCCGTCGGGTGTACCCATTCCATTGCCGGGCCAATTGCCCGCGCCGATGCCGCGTTCACGCTGAGCGATTCCCGCACAATTCCAGTGCGAGTCAGCGCGTCCCTAGCTCGCCAGCAGCACAAACAGCAGCAGCAAATTCAAGGCGATCGACAGGGCCGCCACCAGCGGCCAGGCCCCCGCGGGCGAACGTTCGATCAGCGGCGTACGGCGGCGCAGCAGCGGATTGGCCTCACCCCGTTCCAGCGCCAGCAACATTTCTTCGGCCGTCTCGAAACGTTGCGCGGGGTCGCGTGCGACGGCTTTAAGCAGCACGTTTTCCAGCCACGGCGGGATATCCGGGCGAGTGCGTGATGGCGGCGCGGGCTCGCCAAATTTTGGACGCTGAAACGGCTCGATTTCGCCATAGGGATATTTGCGGGT
>JAABQE010000253.1 GCA_011391655.1 Hydrogenophilales bacterium | reverse complement strand
ATCGCGGCGCACGGATCGAAACCGGCCCCGGTCCTGCCCGACAAACGCTTGCGGCGCATCGCCGCCGGGTTGGCCAGCGAGCCGTTGCGGCCGATGAACTCGGTACGGTTTCCGCTCACCGACCGCTCCCGCTCGCTGACATGGGCAAACACCACCCGGTTGGCGCATTCGCGGCCGTAGGCATTGCGGGCAAACAGCGCCCCGCTGTGCGGATCCGTTTCAGTGACGATGTGCATCAGATTGGCATGTCGCCACTCGCCCATCACCAGTTCCCAATACCCGGTCAGCGACAGGCTGCGTGCGCGCTTCGACTGGTTGTGCAGCTTGACCACCACAAACTTCACCGGAGCGTCCATGGCGACATAGGTAAACAGTTCCGAGGCGATGCCGGACTCAAAGTGCTCGAACACGCTGTAGCCGAAGCCGTGCCGGCACACATAGCCTGATTTGCCGCGGGCGGGCAGCGGCGTCGGCGACCAGAACGCCCCGGTTTCCTCGTCGCGGATGTAGAGCGCCTCGCCGCTGCTGTCGGAGAGCGGGTCGTTGTGCCAGGGGGTCAGGCGGAACTCGTGCGCGTTTTCCGCCCAAGTGTAGGCGCTGCCGCTTTCGCTGACGACGGTGCCGATGTGCGGACTGGCGATGACATTGGCCCACGGCGCCGGCGTGGTCTGGCCGGGTTCGAGGGTGACAACGTATTCGTGCCCATCGGGGGTAAAACCGCCGAGGCCATTGCTGAAAATGCGTTCGCGCGCGCCCAGCGGATACACCGGTTCAGCGGCGGCCTGCTGCGAGGGCTCGAGACGGTCCGACGCCCGCTCAGCCGACACGCGGCGATCCACCTGCTCGATCAAGGTCTCGGCGGTATCGCTGAAGACGATGCGGGCGACTGTCTGCAGCAACACCCGCTCGTCCTCGGAAAGTTCTTCGGCACGGCGCACGAAGACCCCGCCTGGTTTGTCGAGCACATGCGCATTCGGCCCCGCGTTGATCAGCCCCATGATCAGGTCCTGCAGCACCGCCCGGTAGCCCGAAAAATCCTCGTTCACGATCACCAGGTCGGCGGAGAGGCCCTTCATGCACCAATAGGTATGCGCTTGCAGCACCTGCTTGACCAGATCGATGCGGTTGAGGTCGCCAATGTGCAGCAGGACGATCGGCAGATCGCCCGAGATGCCGAAGCGCCACAGTCCGGACTGCCCCAGCTGGTTGCGGGCAATGATGCCGGGCGCGGTGCGGCGCAGGGCATTGCCGTAAATCACGGAGTTGGCCAGGCGGCCGAAAATCTGGGCATCGGCCTCGGTGGCGTTGAGGTGGCGCAGCACCTCCTGGCTCTGGAACCAGGCCATCTCGAACGCACGCTCGACGAAGTGGCGGTCGCAATATTTCTCGAGCAGGGCCAGTGCGGCCTCCCGCGTGTCAGCAACCCCGGAGATGATCTGCACGGTCGCCGATTTGTCCGGTGACAGGGTCAGGGTGCGGCGGATCGCCACGATGGGATCGAGCACCGACCCATCCGTGTTCGACAGGGTGGACGGCGTGTCGCTGCTATCCAGCACCAGCGGGTTGGCTGCGGTGCGGCCGCGCCCGATGAAGCGGGCGCGGTCGGTTTCGTAGGACGGTTCGTCGGCCTTCACACCCGGTGCGGCCAGCAGATGAAACATCCACGGCACCTGCTCGCCCGGCGTGCGGGGACGCCGCGTGCAGAGAATCGCCTGGCGCTCGGGCAGGATTTCGGTCTGCACGAACAGATTGCTGAACGAGCGATGCGCGAGGTCGGCATTCAAGGGCGCCAGCACCACTTCCGCGTAGCTCGTCACCTCGATGTGGCGGGTGCGGGACGACTGGTTGGTCAGGGTGACGCGACGGATCTCGACGTCGTCTTCCGGGGACACGCTGATCTCGGTGTGCGTTTCAATCGCCTGGTCGCGCCGCCGGTATTCGGCGCGCGCCTGCACGAAGATCGCCTCGTAGTGGTCGGCACGGCGCAGGGTCGGCTGGTGCGCGGTCGACCAATACTTGCCGCTGTCGCGGTCGCGCAGGTAAATGAAGGTGCCCCAGCCATCTGAGGTGGCGTCCTCGCGCCAGCGGGTGACGGCGATGTCGCGCCAGCGGCTGTAACTGCCGCCGGCATGGGTCGCCATGACGTGGTAGCGGCCGTTCGATAACAGGTGAACCTCAGGAATCTGCGTATTGGGGTCGGAAAACACGCGCATGATTGAGCCGACGTCCGCGCTGGGCGGTCGTGCGGCGGCGCTGACTTCGGCAGCGTGCGGGTGCAGGGTGGCGCCCTTCTTCGGTATCCGTTCCTGCAGCAACAATTCGGTTGCCCGCGCGAGCGGGTCGGACATGAAGCGACGCTGCATCGGCTGGTCGAGCAATACGTGCGCAAAGGCCAGCAAGCTCATGCCCTGGTGATGCGCCATGAAGGCGCGCACGATGGCGTGCGACTTGCCCCGCTGCACCCGCGACGGCGTGTAGTCAACCGCCTCGTAGAAGCCGTAGGCGCCGAGGAATCCCTGATCGGCCAGCGTCTGCAGGTTGCAGCACGCTTCCCGCGGCATCACCGTCAGTGCCAGTGCACTGGCGTAGGGCGCGATCACCAGGTCGTCTCCCAGCCCGCGCTTGAAGCCGAGGCCAGGCACACCAAAAGCCCGGTATTGATAGACCTGGTGCATGTCGGTGGCGTTGTAGCAGGATTCGGAAATCCCCCATGGCACTTCGCGTTGCCGGCCGTATTCGATCTGGCGCGACACTGCGGCCTTGCAAGTCTGCTCCAGCAGGGTGTTCGGGTAGCTCGGCATGATCAGTTGCGGCATCAGGTACTCGAACATCGAGCCGCTCCACGAAATCAGGCTGATGTCGCCGCCATGGCTGGTGAGCAGGCGGCCGAGCGCGAACCAGTGCTTCTGCGGCACCTGTCCCTGCGCAATGAGCAGAAAACTGGCCAGGCGCGCTTCCGATGCCAGCAGGTCGTAACAAGATGGATCGCGGCGCCGTTCGCCGACGTCGTAACCGATGGTCAAGAGGCCACACGCGGCATCATAGAGAAACGCAAAATCCATCGCCGCCAGTTCGCTGCAACGGTTCATCAGATCGTCGATGATGCCGATCCGCTCCAGCGCACGCCTGCCTGCGGCACCCGCGCCGGCCAATTCCGCCAGGGTTGGAATGGCGCTGAAGTGCTGCGGCTCGGGCACCAGCAATCCAATCTCGTCGCGCAGGGCGCGGGACTGCTGGTCGAATGCCTGTGCCCAGTAAAACAATTCGCCATCGATATCGATATCGGCTGGCAACCAGGCAACCAGCCCATCGCCCGTGCGGTGAATCGCATCCAGCACGCTGGCGGCGGCGGCCAGGGTCTGCGGCGGCCCATCGAGCGTGAGGGCGCGCAGGGTGTCCTGCAGCACGCGGATCTTCTTCGCCAGATCCGGGGTGGGTGACGCTGGCACGTGTTCGGCCAGCACCTGCAGGGTGTCCTGCAGCCCCTGCAACGCGTTGGCTGACAGCACCGGCTGATGTTTCAGCTCGGCCAACCCTGCCTGCAGGGTGAGCAGGCTGCCGGCCAGGTTACCGCTATCCACCGATGAGACGTATTGCGGATGCAACGGTTGCAGGGTGCGGGTGTCGTACCAGTTCAAAAAGTGACCGCGGTAGCGTTCCAGCTTTTCCATCGTCGCTACCGTGTTGCCGATGCGCTGCAGGCATTCCCCGGCCGTGAGATAGCCGAAATCGACCGCCGCCAGGTCGGCCAGCAGCGCCATGCCGATGTTGGTGGGCGAAGTGCGCGAGGCGATGGCGGGTGCCGGGTATTCCTGGAAGTTGTCGGGCGGCAGCCAGTTGTCATCCGGACCCACAAAGTCCGCGAAGTAGCGCCAGGTGCGCCGGGCCGACGTCCGCAGGAACGCCCGTTGATCGGCGCTCAGGTCGGGGGCGGGGGACACCAGCGGCCGGCTGATCCACCAGCCGGCGATGGGCGACACCAGCCACAGCAACAAGATGGGTGCAGCGGCGAGCCACGCCGCCGGTCGGCCCGCCATGACCAGCGCCACGCCCAGCGCTACCGCGAGCACCGGCGCGATCCACATTTCGCTGAAAAAACCGGCCAGCGACTGGCGTGCGTTGCGGCGTGCGTAGGACGGCAGTTGCCACAGCAACAAGCCGCGTCGCGTGAACAGCATGCGCCCCCCCGAGCGCAGGATCGCCCCCAGGCTTATCAGCGTGTCGTAGGGCAAAAAGGCCAGGGTCAGCAAGACGAGCATGATCGGGCGGCCCGCGGACTTGCTGGTCAGGCTCAGGTGCACCAGCCAGTCGCGTTCTTCCGGTTTGCGGATGAGATCGATCATGGTGGACAACAGGGTAGGCAGGCACACGACGGCCACGACCAGCAGGGTCCACAACCAGACAGGCCCCACACCCAACAGCCCCCCCCCTGCCAGCAAGGCAAGCAGCGATGGGGCGACGAGACTGCGCCGCAGGTTGTCGAACAGTTTCCACCACGACAGGGCCGAGAGCGGGTTCGCTTGCCGCTTTCCCTTCGATCCAACCGGGCCGGGTGGTCCCGGCACGCGCGGCAGCAGCCAGCCAGCTAACTGCCAGTCGCCGCGTATCCAGCGATGGCGCCGGCTGGCATCGATGACGACACTGGCCGGATGCTCTTCGATGAGCTCGACATCGGTCACCAGGGCCGAACGCGCATAGCCGCTTTCCAGCAGGTCGTGGCTGAGGATGAGATTCTCCGGAAAGCGTCCGTCGACAGCCTGGCGGAACGCATCCACGTCGTAGATGCCCTTGCCGATGAACGAACCTTCCCCGAACACATCCTGATAGACATCCGATACTTCGCGCGTGTAGGGGTCGAGTCCTGAGTCGCCTGCGAACAGTTTGGTAAAGCGTGACTGGCCTGCGCTGGTCAGGCTGATCGAAGCGCGTGGTTGCAGGATCGCGTAGCCTTCGACAATGCGCCCCTTGGCGGCGTCAAAGACCGGCCGGTTGAGCGGGTGGGCGAGGTTGCCGACCAGCGTGCGCGCCGCATCGCGCGGCAGTTGCGTGTCGGTATCCAGGGTGATGACGTACTGGATCGACCCGAGAATGGACTGATCGCCGACGACATCCGAAAAGGCCGTCTGTGCCTCGTCCCGGAGCCGGGCATTGAACTGCTCCAGCTTGCCGCGCTTGCGCTCGTAGCCCATCCACACCCGCTCGAACGGATTCCACACCCGCGGCCGGTGAAACAGATAGAAGATGCAGGGGCGATCCTCGCGGTAGGTTTCGTTGAGCGCCTCGACCGCGGCACGCGCGTAGTCGAGCAAGTCCGCGTCGTCCGGCAGCGTTTGCTCAGCTGCGTCGCGAAAATCCGTCAGCAGGGCAAAGAACAGATTGGCATCGCGATTGCCGAGATAACGGATCTCCATGGCTTCGAGCAGATCGTCGACGTCCTGCGGGCTTGCCAGCAGGGTGGGGACGATCACCATGGTGCGGTGACTGTCCGGAATCCCTTTCGAAAAATTCAGTCGGGGCAATGCGCGCGGCAGCAGGGTGAGCGTGACCAGCAGGTTCACCAGGGGAACGGCCAGCGCCGAGGCAGCAATGACGAGCGGAAACGCAAGCAGCCAGAGCCGCCGGTCACCCGGATCGAACCCGCCGAGCGCAGACAGCACGGCTGCTGTCGCCAGCAGCGTGAGCAGCAGGATGGGGCCGAGATAAAGGGGCAGGCGGACATGCCGGCTGACCCGGATGACGCGGGATTTCAACGACAGCCGGCAGCCGACCGCACGCTCCAGACCTGGCCGCCCGTGATCAATCAGGTAGAAGCCGACATGGGCGCTGCGGTCGTGGGTGCCCCATTGCGCTGCGGCCGTCTGTGCGAGCACGATGGCTTCGCGTGCTACCGCCATTTCGCTGCATGTGCTGCGCCGCGCCACATCTTCGATGACATGCCGGTAGCGGTCGCGGGTGGCGAAATCCTGGCTGGCGTGCATGCCTGACGGGTCTTCCCGCAAGGTCTGCTCGACGACACTGAGCGACTCGACGAAATTGCGCCAGTCCATGGTGCCGATGAAGCGCAGGCTGCCGATGCTGTTGGCGATGGATATCTGGTTGGCCGCTGCGGTGCGGCCGGCCGCTTCTGACAGCTCACTTGCCGTCACCCCCTGTTCGAGCAGCTTGTGCTCGACCCAGGTTTGCACGAAGGCCATGGCGGGCCCCTGCGCCTGCAGCCGGTCGTAAAACTCTTCCACAAACGGCGCGGTCAGCGGCACATCGGCGTTGGCAAAATCAGCCAGCAACTGGATCAGTTGCTTGGGTTCGGTTTCGGCCGTGGCGAGCATGCGGTCCGCCCAGGTGATGGCCGCATCACGCTCCTCGCGCCGCTGGGCGATACGCACCCCGACGCGGCGCAGGTTTTCCAGTAGCGCCAGTTGCAACATGATCGGGAAGGCCCACAGTTCGCCCAGCTTCAAAGGCTCGACGGTCTGGTAGGCGGCGATGAACTGGGTGCTGGTGGTGCTGTCGACGCGACCATCCATATGGGAGATCAGTTCCAGCGCCAGGTCGTAGATGCGGGGGAAGCCGGCCGACAGGCCCTCGGCCAGTCGTGGCAACTGCCGGCTGTATCCGCGCGGCAGATGCCGACGCGCCATACCAATCTGCTGCTCGATCAGATAGAAGTTGTCGAGCAGCCAGGCCTCTGCCGGCACAATCCGCTGCCCTGGCGTGGCTGCGGCGGTGACGACGTCATACGCCGCCAGCAGAACGCGCGCATTGTCCGCCAGCCGTGGCAGTAACCGGTCCGGCCCCGGATGCGGATCGATTTGATACTGGCCCGCCAGCGTGACTGCGTGGCGCTTGAGTTGCTCAATGCTGAACAGCTCCGAGCGCAGCAGCTCGGTATCGCGGTCGTTACGTAGCGTATGTCGTGCGCGTGCCGTTAATCCGAACTCTTTGATGGCTATGACATTCTCCTTGGCCGAACGTTGGTTGTCAGCATTGAAGGTGAATCCAGTCTGGTTTTTGGAACTTCAAACCGTCAACTATTTAACAGCTTTTCAATGTAGGAAATTTTGAGGGATCGGATTTTAAAACGGCTGTGCAATTACAGTCTCGCCGGTATGTCTGGACAGAATGGCTTTGCAGCAGACGCGTGGGCCGCAAGACGTGACAGGGTATGCCGGGTCAGTCGCATCCGCTCAATTTATTTCCGAAAACAGATAGTGGACTCCTGTTGATGGCCTCGATAGCACGCGTTATTTCAGGGATGAATACGGGCGCCCTGACCATGACAGCTGAGCGGCATCAGCGCTCGGAAAACAGATACGCCAGCAGCGCAAGCCCAGCAGCACTTCCTACAGATTCATCGCCATCCCCGCCCAGGTGCAGAGTAGCGCACGGGTCGTTCATATCAGACATGTCAGACAGGCTCCACTTCAGCCGGCAGGCTGGCCTTGAGCGTCGCGGCAAGGCGCTCGAAGGTTTCGGGAAACGGCGCGCGCTTGCGCCATGCCAGGCCAATGGTTCGCCCCGGCGGCGGAGCCTTGAAAGGCCGGGTCTCGATCATTTTTTTGCTGGTGCGCGGCCCGGCATCCACCGCCAGCGCGGGCAGCAAGGTCAGGCCCAGCCCCATGCCTACCATCTGGCGCAGGGTTTCCAGGCTGGTGGCGCGCACTTCCTCGCGCCCGCGCGATCCGGTCCCGCACACATCGAGCGCCTGATCGCGCAAGCAATGACCTTCATCCAGCAGCAGCAACTTTTCCTTGATGATGTCCGACACCTTGAGCGTCTCGTGTTTGGCAAGCGCGTGCCCCGCAGGCAGGGCTGCAAAAAACGGCTCGTAGAACAATGGCTCGACGCGCAGGCTGTCGTCGGTCACCGGCAGTGCCAGCAAGCCTGCGTCCAGCTTGCCATCCTGTAAATGTTCCAGAACCTGTGGCGTCATTTCCTCGCGCAGCAGCAGGCGCAAGTCAGGATGTTTTTTGTGCACCAGGGTCAGCGCATGCGGCAGGTAATACGGCCCCAGGGTGGGGATGACGCCGAGATGGATGGTGCGCGCCATCGGATCCTGCGCATGTTTGGCCAGTTCGCGGATGCGTTCGGATTCTTCGACGATATTGCGTGCAGCCTGCAGGATTTCGCGGCCGATCGGCGTGGGGGTGACGCGCTTGAGGCTGCGGTCGAACAGGGTCACGCCGAGGAAGTCTTCCAGTTTCTTGATCTGGGTGGACAACGTGGATTGGGTGATGAAACACGCTTCGGCAGCTTTGCCGAAGTGGCCGTGATCGGCCAGCGCCACCAGATATTTCAGCTCCTGCAGGGTCATGGCCATCCATTCGATTTCATCAATGAATTGATTCTAGACTATTCATGAGACAAATCACGCTGAATGGTCTTTAATGAAGTCACTCCGGTGCGGAGCCGAATTATCGATAGGAGAGAGCCATGTCAGAAAACA